>NZ_JACHIA010000004.1:300000-393347 GCF_014202995.1 Longimicrobium terrae | reverse complement strand
GGCCCGTACAGGTTGCCGACCTTTTCCACGCCGGGCAGCGCGTACAGCCCCTGCGCCAGCGCGTTGGGCAGCGCCTCGCCGCCCAGGTTCAGCGTGCGCACGCTGGACGGAATGCCCCCGCTGCGCAGCAGTTCCGCCGCGGCGCTGGGCACCATGCTCACGTGCACCACCGGCTCGTCCAGCGTGGCCAGTTCCAGCGCGTTCTCCACCAGCACCAGCGTGCCGCCCCAGCTCAGCGTGCCGAACACCTCCGCCACGGAAACGTCGAAGTTGATGGAGGTGGAGAAAAGGACGGAGGCGCGCTCCGCATCCGTAACCGTCTCCCCCAGCCAGTGCAGCAGGACGACGGTGGACGCGTGGCGAATCATCACCCCCTTGGGCCGGCCGGTGGAGCCGGAGGTGAAGATGACATGCGACAGGTTCTCCGGGACCACGCCGCTCTCCGGCGCCGTCTCCGGCTCCGCAGCGAGCGCCGCGCTCTCCGCGTCCAGCAGCAGCGTGGCCGGGCCCTCCGGCAGCCGTTCCGCCAAGGTGGAATCGGTGATGACGAGCGTCACCCCGGCGTCCTGCAGCATGTAGCCCAGCCGCTCGCGCGGATACGCCGGGTCCAGCGGCACGTACGCCGCGCCCGCGGCGAGCACGCCCAGCATGGACGCGACGAGGTCCGGCATACGCGGCAGGCAGATGCCCACGCGCACCTCCGGCCCGGCACCACGGCGGCGCAGCGCATGGGCGATGCGGTTCGCCCGGCGATCCATCTCCGCATACGTCACCCGCTCGCCCCGCCACACCAGCGCGGCCGCGTCCGGCGTGCGCGCGGCCTGCGCGCGGAACAGGTCGTGGACGCACAGGCCGGCCGGGTAGGGCCGGTCGGTCGCGTTCAGGCCTTCAATCACCAGGCGGCGCTCTGCTTCCGGCAGCAGCGGCAGCCGGTCCACGGGCCGGTTGTCATCCGCCGTCATCTCCTGCAGCGCCCGCCGCAGGTAGCCGGCGAAGCGCTCCACCGTCCCGCGCTCGAACAGCGACGCGGCGTAGGTGATGCCGCCCTCCACGCCGTCCCCCGCCTCGCCCAGGACGAGCGACAGGTCGAACCCCGCCGTGTCCGCCGCATCCGCCGCGCTCTCCCAGGCAAACGTCACCTGAAACAGCGGGGTGTACGCCGGGCTCCCCGCCGGAGCGACCCGCTGCACGACTTGCTCGAACGGGATGGCCCCGTTCTGAAGCGCCTCGTGCGCGCGCGTACGCACGCGACCCAGCAGCTCCGCCACCGTGGGCGCGCCGGACAGGTCCACGCGCAGCGCCAGCGGGTTGGCGGACGCGCCGGACGCATCCCCGGGCTCGCCGGTGCCAAGGCTGCCCGCGGGCACGCCGACCACCACGTCCGTCTGCACGGAAAGCCGGCCGAGCACGAGGGCCCAGCCGGCGAGAAGCGTCATGGAGAGCGGGACATCGTTCCGCCGCGACAGCGCGCGGAGCGCCGCCGCCAGTTCCGCGTCCAGCGCCACGGGCACCCGGCCGCCGGCCGCGTCCCGCCGCGCCGGGCGCGGATGGTCCGCCGGAAGCTCCAGCAGTTCCGGCGCGCCGGCCAGCGCCTGCTCCCAGTAGCGCGCCTGGGCCGCGAAGTGCGCGGGCGAGCCGGCCGGACCGGCGGACGGTGCATGCACGCCCCGGTCACCGCCGCCGGCGGACGGAATCGGCCGTTCCACGCGCGCACGGTCGCCTTCCCCGGCGGCGGGGCGCGCGGAAAGGCCGCGCTCCCCCGCCTGTGCCGGATGCTCCGGACCTTCGCCTTGCGCGTGACTCAACTCGTTCCCGCCAGTGGACATGCAGCCTCGTAGTGCAAAAACGGATGGGGCGGTGGATTTCACCACCGCCCGGTACGGATCGGACAGATGCGGCCAGGGGCGGCCGGCCCCGGTGTTTCAGGCCGCGGCGGACGGATCCGGGCGCAGGCTGAGCGGCCTCATGTCGGTCCACACCTCCTGGATGTAGGCGAGGCACTGGTCCCGGGTGCCGGGCGTGCCCACGGCCGTCCAGCCCCGGGGAATCTCCCGGTCCGCGAGCCAGAGTGAATACTGCTCCTCGTCGTTCACCAGGACGATGTACGTGCTGGTGTCGTCCGTTGCGTCCGTCGTCATGTGCCGGATCTGGGAGGGGGGGGACCGGGAGCCCGCGGGGTTCCGCGAACCTTTCCATCGTTCCGGGCGCGGGAGCGGAGGTGCGCCCCGTCCTCATGCCGCATGCGGCACGGCGGCGGCGCGGCCCGGCATCCACGGAGCAGCGGTGGAAACCGGGTGCATCTGGACGGCGCGCGATGGTGCGCGCGCTGGCCTGTAATGCCTGCCGCAGTATGGATTGATTGGCGAAAAACTAACAGGTACGCCGGGCGAATCGCAACCCGGCGCTCCGCTGTGCTCCGCCAATCCGCCGGTGGAAACCGCTGAAATCCGGGCGCGAACCGTGTCACTCGAACCGCACGACCGAACACTGCATCCGAGCGGAGCACGGCGGCAAACGGAGCGGCGCCCCGCCCCGGCACTCGCCCCGGAATCCACCCGCACCGCCCTCCTCACCCCTCGGGGTGGAGCGGACGGACGAGCGAGCGGCCTAGCGCACCGCCGCGGGTTCCGCCGCCGCCGCCGCCGGCGCCGCGGGCGTGTTCAGCGGGCGGCGGCGTTCCATGCGCTGCAGCAGGTACTCCCACATCAGGGTGATCATCCGCTCCGAGCGCGTGACGATCTTGGCCTGCGCGGTGTAGCCGCGGCGCAGCCGGTCTACCCCCACTTCCTGCAGGTCCTTGGGGTCCAGGCGCACCGTCACGGGGAACATGCGGTTCTCCGTCGGCGGGCCGCCGGCCGCGGGCTCGGCGCCCACCGTGATCACCGTACCGCGGATCTCCGGCGCGTCCACCCGGCCGAACGCGCGAAGCTCCACCTGCGTCTCGTCGCCCACGCGGATGCGCGACACGTCGCGCTCCGCCACCAGCAGCACCGCGCGCCAGCCGCCGTGCTGCGCGATCTCCATCACCGTCTGCCCTTCCTGCAGCATCGTCCCCGACAGCCGCTCCAGCCCGTCCGTGAGCACGACGCCGGAGGCGGGGGCGTGCAGCGTCAGCCGCGAGAGCCGCTGCTGCAGCGTGGCGATCTGAAAGTCCATCTCCGCCACCTGCTCCACCTGCCGGCCCTGCTCGATGTTCTTGAGCCCCAGGCGCTCCCCGTCGATGTGCGCCGTGCGATTGGCGGCCTCGGCGGCCAGCACGTCCGCCAGCGCCGCGTCGACGGCCACGTTGGAGCCCAGCTGGTACGTCTGCCGCATCCGGGCCACGTCCGGATCCATGTCGTGCTCCACCAGGCGCTGGCGCAGCGTGGCGTTGGCCCGCACGAGCGCGGCGTTGGCCTCGGCGCGCTTTTCGGCGATGGAGCGCACCTCCAGCGGAACCGAGTTGCGCGCCAGGCGCAGGTCCAGCTCCAGCACCCGCCGGCGAGACCGGAGCTGGTCCAGCTGCGAAGCCAGCTGCAGAGAGTCCAGCCGGGCAATGGGCTGCTGCGCGCGCACGGTGTCGCCCATGCGGACGAGCACCTCGCGCACCACGCCCGGCTCCTCGGCGCGGACGGACCAGATCCCCGCCGGCTGCAGGGCGCCCGTGCCGTCCACGGTCACCTTGAGGCGGATCAGAACGGAGGCCAGGATGGCGCTCCCGAACAGCACCGTGAAAATGAGCAGCGTAAGGCTGACGGCGCGCGAAACCCACTGGCCGCCCACCACGCGGGGCGAAACCTCGGGAAGCAGCAGCTCGGGCTGGGGCACGGGTGGACGCATCGTGCTGGGCATCAGGTGGTGGCCGGCCTTGCCGCCGGCACGCGGCCGGAGTCGCGGCCGCCGGCGTTCACCATGTCGACGTACGGATCACAGGTGGCCAGGAGCGACTCGTGCGTCCCCACCCCTACCACCCGGCCGGAGCGCATCACGCAGATCTTGTCGGCCGTGGACACCGTGGCGACGCGGTGCGTCACGTACAGCGTCGTACGCCCCGCGCGGTACGAGAACAGGTCTTCCAGAATGGCGCCCTCCGTCTGCTGGTCGATGTTGGACGTGGCCTCGTCCAGAAGCAGAATGGGCGTGTCGCGGATGAGCGCCCGGGCCAGCGAAATGCGCTGGCGCTGGCCGCCGGAAAGGCTGGCGCCCCACTCGGCCACGTGCGTCTCATATCCCTTGGGCAGCTTGGCGATCAGCTCGTCCAGCCGGCACAGCCCCACGATGTCGTCCACCATCACCCGGCTGGGGTTCAGAACCCCCATGGTGAGGTTGTCCCAGATGCTGCCCCGCAGCAGGCTGGTGTCCTGCCAGACGACGGCGATCTGCCTGCGCACGTCCGGCAGGGGGATGGACGACCCGCTCATCCCGTCAAACAGCACGTGCCCCTCCAGCGGTTCTTCCAGGCGGCAGATCAGGCGCAGCAGCGAACTCTTGCCCGCGCCGCTCTGCCCCACCACCGCCGTCAGCTCCCCGGGTTCCAGCACCAGGTCGATGTTGTGCAGCACCGGCTCCTCCGCCTGGTAGCCGAAGGCCACGTTGCGCAGCTCCACCCGGCCGCGCAGCCGGTGCTCCACCGGCGCGGGCGGATGGTACGCCAGGGCGGGGTCCTGCTCCACCTCTTCGTCCAGGTACTCGAACATGCGGGCCAGCCCCACGGCCGACTGCTGCAGCTCCGAGAACATGGAGGTGATTTCCTTGAGCGGCTGCGTAAAGAAGGCCAGGTACGCCACAAAGGCGATGAAGGTGCCCAGCGTCATCTTCTGCTCAAGGATCAGCGTCCACCCGTACCAGGTGAACACCGCGGTGGACACCGCCGCCAGGACGGCGCTGGCCAGGGTAAAGCCCTGCCCCACGATGCCGCCCTGCAGGTTGTGCCCCAGCGCCACGTCGATCTGCCGGCGGGCGCGGTCAAACACCTGGTGTTCAACGGAGAACGTCTTGAGGGTGCGGATGTGGCTGTACACCTCCACCTGGTACGCGCGGAACTCGGCGTACCCCTCGGCCATGCGCTTGAAGTAGACGCGCAGCACGCGGGTGGAAAGGAGGGTGATGCCCACCGTGAGCGGGGCAAAGGCCAGCGCCACCAGGGCCAGCCGCCACTCCAGCAGAAACAGGAACGGGGGCACCAGCACCAGGTACACGGTCTGGATGAACACCGTGCCGAACGCCTTGGACACGGTGCCCAGCGCCTGGCGCACGTCCACGAAGCGGCTCATCACCTCGCCCACCTGGTGCTCTTCAAAGAACCGCGCGCGCAGGTGCTGCACGTGGTTGAAGAACAGGAGCGAGGCCGCGTCCGACAGGCGCGAGCTGACCTGGAACTGGAAGTAGTTGCGGATGGACTCCATGCACGCCACCGACACGGCAATGGCCAGCAGCCCGCCCACCAGCACGTGCATCAGCGTCACGTCACGCGAGGGGTACACCTCGTCGATCAGCAGCTTGGACAGGTACGGCGGCGCCATGCCGATCAGGCCGATGACCAGGGCCAGCATCATGCTCCGGCCGAGCCGTCCCCAGTAGGGGCGCAGCAGCACCAGAAGGCGCCGGTACTGGTTCACCGCGTCGCGAAGCGGAGGCGCGGGGTCTGTTCCGAACTTGGCCATCAGTGTCTGGTCGGGTCGTATGCGGTGCGCACCCCGCCGCGGCGGCGAGTGCCGGCATGCGGGGGCGAGGTGCGGAATTCGCCGTCTACGGGCGGAAAGGGATCGTGGTGCACGCCGGAGGCGGGGAGCAGCGAGGCAAAGTTCCCGCAACGCCGCACGCCGCCCGCGTTCCGTCACGGAACAGGCGAGCGGAAAGGGACATGCCGCGCGGCACGCGCCCGGAGGCGCCCGCGGCGCCCCCGACGCAGGAGTGAAACTTACCTACTCGGGGTCGTTTCGGGAAGCGGCAGCGGGCAAGATGGGACCGGAATGATGTGTCCCCGCGCCCGCGGCCGGGTCCTTTCGCCTCCCCCGCGAACGCCGCCGGCGCGTGCCCGGGACGCCCTTGCGGACCGGGGAAAAAGCGCGCCGCGCGTCAGGCGTTGCGGCCCGTTCCCCCCCGCCGCGGGCACGGGTTTGCGGACACCCATTTTCGCCGGGAACAGATTCCGCTAGATTTTTCTCTTCCTGTCTCCGCGGTGGCAGAAAAGGGGTCCCGCTCGCCGGACCCCGCGCCTTCCCGGAGCGCCCCGTGCACCCGCCCCCGCGGCGGAGCATGCCGTGGCGCAACCCTCCCCGGCCGTCCCCTGGCCGGGGTTCCCCGCGCGGCTCCGGCCCACGCTGCGGCACCACGCCCGCACGCGCACCATTCTGAGGAATCATGAAGAGTCTACGGGGTGAGGTCCTGGGCATCGTGGGCGGGCTGGGGCCGCTGGCGTCCGCCGAGTTCCTGCGGACGGTGTACCGGTGCGCCACGTGGGAGCGGGAGCAGGACGCGCCGCGGGTGCTGATGGATTCCAACCCGGCGTTCCCGGACCGCACCTCGGCCTTTCTGGCGGGCGAGGAGCACACCGTGTCGCCCATGCTGGAGGAAGTGTTGGCCGCGCTGCTGGAGCGGGGCGCCACGCGGCTGGTGATCTGCTGCATGACGGCGCACCACCTGCTTCCCCGCCTTCCCGCGGAGCTGCGGCGCCCCATCATCTCCGTGCCGGAGGTGATCGTGGCCCAGCTGCGCCGCACCCGGGGCCGCTACCTCATGCTGTGCACCCGGGGAACGCGGTACGTGTCGCTGTTTGAGCGCGAGCCGGGGTGGGAAGACGTGGCGGACCGGGTCGTGTTTCCCGAGGCGGCCGACCAGGACCTGATCCACGACGACCTGATCTACCAGATCAAGCGGATGGCGGACCCGGCCGCGCTGGCGCCCATCGTACGCTCGCTGCTGGCCAAGTACGGCACCGACGGCTTCATCGTGGGGTGCTCGGAGATCCACCTGGTGGCCAACGTGCTGCACGGGGGCGCGGAGCACCCGGAGTGCATCGACCCGTTCCTGGCCATTGCGTCGAGCTTTGCGCACGCCGCGGAGACTGCCGCACACGGTGCTGGCGACCGCATTCCGTCGCTGCCGGGCGCAATGGTGCGGGCCTCCGCCGCGTAGCGTTTCCGGGGGACGGAGCAGGCGCGGCACCCGGGCTCCCGTCGCATCCAGGCTCGGTATTGGGGAACGCGGAGGACGCGGGGGAAAAACAGAGGGGGACGCGGGGAAAAACGGAGGGGACGCGGAGAAACTCCTCAGTTTCTCCGCGTCCCCCTTCTGTTCCCCCCGCGTCCTCCGCGTTCCGTCCCGGGTGTTTCCTAACCGTACGCGGGATGGAGTCTCGAGCGTTCCGCGACTCTACCCGCGCGAACGAGTCGGGATGGAGGTCATCAAACGAAACGACGACGGCTCAAATCCGCAGTTCCACCACCTGGTCCGTGCTCGCCGCGAAATCGGCAAAGACGGGGGACAGAAAGAGCGTGCGCACCTCGGCGTGCAGCCCGCGCTGGCGCATCCGCTCCAGCAGCGTAATCGCCAGCAGCGAGTGCCCGCCCAGCTCAAAGAAGTTGTCCCGGCGGCCCACCCGCGCAATCCCCAGCACCTCCGCCCAGATCTCCGCCAGCGACTCCTCCATCTCCCCCACGGGCGGCTCGTAGTCGCGGGTGGAGTACGCGTCCGCCTCCGGGGCCGGCAGCGCCTTGCGGTCCAGCTTGCCGGTGCGCCCCAGCGGCAACTGGTCCAGCCGGACGTACGCCGCGGGCACCATGTACGCCGGAAGCCGCTCGCCCAGGTGCGCGCGCAGGCTTTCCACGTCCGCCGGGCCGTCGCCCACCCAGTACGCCACCAGCCGCGTGTCGCCCGGCGTGTCTTCGCGCACCAGCACCGCCGCGTGGCGCACCGCCGGGTGGTCCTTGAGCCCCTCCTCGATCTCCCCCAGCTCGATGCGGTAGCCCCGCACCTTCACCTGGAAGTCGATGCGTCCCAGAAACTCCAGGTCGCCGTCCGGCAGCCACCGCGCCCGGTCGCCCGTGCGGTAGAAGCGCGCGCCCGGCTGCGCCGCGAACGGGTCCGGAACAAACTTCTCCGCCGTCAGCCCCGGCCGCCCCAGGTATCCGCGCGCCACCCCGACCCCGCCGATGTACAGCTCGCCGGAGACGCCCGCCGGCACCGGCGCCATCCGCGCGTCCAGCACGTAGTGGGTCAGGTTCTGGATGGGCTTGCCGATGGGGATGCGCCCCGCCGCGGGCCGGTCCGCGGGGATCTCGTACAGCGAGCAGCCCACGACGGTCTCCGTGGGCCCGTACTCGTTCAGCAGCCGGACGCCGGGAGCGTGCTCGCGCCAGAACAGCGTGGGCTCCGCCATCAGGTTGTCCGCGCCGATCACCAGCGTTCCCGCCGCGCGCGCCGCGTCCTGCGGCGCCAGCGACTGGTTGAGCAGCGCCAGGTGCGTGGGGGTGATCTTGATCATGGCGAACCCCGGCTCGCGCCGGATGGCCTCCGCCAGCGCCTCCACCCCCGGCCCTTCGGGAAGCAGCGTCACGCGCTCGCCGGCGAAGAGGGGGATGAAGTTGGCCAGCGTCAGGTCCACCGCCATGGACGAAAAGACGGGCGCGCCCCGCCCCGCCGCGGCCCGGTACGCGCCGGTGCCCCAGTCGAAGTAGTTGGTGGGCCCGTAGTGGTGCATCAGCACGCCCTTGGGCCGCCCCGTGGAGCCGGACGTGTAGTAGACGTACGCCAGGTTCTCTGCCCGCACGCCGCTTTCCGGACGCCCCGCCGGCTCGGACGCCAGCACGTCCGCCATGCGGTCCATCCACAGCGTCTGCGGCCGGTCCTCCGGAAGCCCGTCCGCCAGCCACGACTGCGACAGCAGCAGCCGGGCCCCGCTGTCGCGCAGCATGTAGCCCAGGCGGTCCGCGGGATGCGTGGGCTCCAACGGCACGTACGCCGCGCCCGCCTTCATGATGCCGAAAAAGACGGGGAGCAGATCCAGGCTGCGCTCCATGCACAGCGCCACGCGGTCCTCCGGCCCCACGCCCAGCGCGCGCAGGTGGTGCGCCAGCCGGTTGGCCGCCGCGTCCAGCTCCGCGTACGTCAGAGACTTCCCCTCGTGCACCACGGCCACGGCGTCCGGCGTGCGGTCCACCTGCCGCTCGAACAGCTGGTGGATGCAGAGCTCCGCGGGATAGGGAACGTCCGTGCGGTTCCACTCCTCCACCACGCGGACGCGCTCGCTTTCCGGCATGAGCGCCAGCCGGTCCACGCGCTGGTTCTCATCCGCCACCATCTCCCGCAGCACGCGCAGCAGGTAGCTCACGTGGCGCTCCACCGTCGCCTCGTCGAACAGCGCCGTGGCGTACGTGATTCCGCCCGCGATGCGCGCCTCCGTGTCGCGCAGCGAAAGCGACAGGTCGAACTTGGAGGTGGCCCGCACGGTGGACTGCACCCCGCCCACCCGCAGCCCCGGCAGTTCCAGCCCGTCGCCCCCCGGCGTGTTCTGCCACGTGAGCAGCACCTGAAAGAGCGGAGTGTGCGACATGCTGCGCGCCGGGTCCACCCGCTCCACCACCTGCTCAAAGGGGATGTCCTGGTGATGCTGCGCCGCCAGCACCCGCGTCCGCGTCTGCGCCAGCAGCTCCGCCACCGTGGGCCCGCCCGCCAGGTCCAGCCGCAGCGCCAGCGTGTTTACGAAGAAGCCGATGAGCCCCTCCAGCTCCCGCCGCCCGCGCCCGGCCGTGGGCGTGCCCACCACCACGTCGCTCTGCCCGGACAGGCGGCTGAGCACTGTGGCCCACGCCGCCAGCACCGTCATGAAGGGCGTGGCGCCGTGCCGGCGGGACAGCGCCCGCACCCCGGCCGTGAGCTCCTCGTCCAGCTCCACCCCGAGCTGCGCGCCGCGATGGTCCATTTCCGCCGGGCGGGGGCGGTCCGCGGGAAGCTCCAGCAGCCCGGGGGCGCCCGCCAGCGCCCCGGTCCAGTACTCCGCCTGCTCGCGGAGGACGTCGCCCTCCACCCACCGGCGCTGCCACGCCGCGTAGTCCGGGTACTGCACGGGAAGGTCGGCCAGCGCCGGCTCCCGCCCCGCGCGGTGCGCGGCGTATCCCGCGGCCATCTCGCTGAAGAGCACCCCCATGGACCACCCGTCGCTGACGATGTGGTGCATGGTGAGAAGGAGGACGTGGTCGTCCTCCGCCACGCGGACCAGCCGGCCGCGGATGAGCGGGCCGTGCTCCAGGTCGAAGCGCGCGTTGGCCTCCGCGGCCATCAGCGGGGCGAGCGCCGCCTCCGGGTCCGCTTCGCCGCGCAGGTCGTGCTCCACCAGCGGAAAGCGGCTTCCCCGCGCCGGGGCGATGCGCTGCGCGGGGGCGCCGTCCACGCGCACGAACGTGGTGCGCAGCGCGTCGTGGCGGGCCATGAGCCCGTCCAGCGTGCGTACCAGCGCCTCGCGGTCCAGTTCGCCCCGCAGCCGCAGGGGGCGATGGATGTGGTACGCGCTCCCCAGGTCGCCCAGCTGCTCCAGGAACCACAGCCGCTGCTGCGCGAAGGAGAGCGGCACGGGGCCGTCGCCGCGCACGGGCTGAATGGGCGGCAGCTGCGCGCGCGCCGCGCCCTGCAGTTCCCGCGCAAAGTCCGCCAGCACGGGGCGGGTGAACAGCTCGCCCAGCGCGGTTTCCACCCCCAGCGCCTGGCGGATGCGGGAGATGACCTGCACGGCCAGCAGCGAGTGCCCGCCCAGCCCGAAGAAGTCGTCCCGGCGCCCCACCCGCTCCACGCCCAGCACCTCGGCCCAGATTTCCGCCACGGCCTGCTCGGCCGCGCCGGCCGGCGCCTCGTACGCACGCGCGGCAAAGGCGTCGCCCTCCGGCGCGGGGAGCGCCCGGCGGTCCACCTTGCCGTTGGGCGTGAGCGGAAGCGCGTCCATCCACACGAACGCGGCGGGAACCATGTACGCCGGCAGCGCCTGTCCCGCGTGCGCGCGCAGTTCCTCGGCACCGGGGGATTCGTCGCCCGCCGCGTACGCCACCAGCCGCCGGTCGCCCGGCGCGTCCTCGCGGACAATGACGACGGCCTCGCGCACGGCGGGGTGCTCCAGGAGCCGCGCCTCGATCTCTCCCAGCTCGATGCGGAAGCCGCGCACCTTGACCTGGTGGTCCGTGCGGCCCAGGAATTCAATGGTCCCGTCCGCCAGCCAGCGCGCCAGGTCGCCCGTGCGATACAGCCGCGCGCCCAGCTCCCCGCCGAACGGGTCGGGGACGAAGCGCTCGGCCGTGAGCCCGGGGCGGTCCAGATAGCCGCGCGCCACCCCCGCCCCGCCGATGTACAGCTCGCCCGCCGCGCCCACCGGCACCGGCTCCCCCGCCGCGTCCAGCAGGTAGACGCGCGTGTTGGAGATGGGCCGGCCCAGCGGCAGGGTTCGCGCGCCGGCCGCCACCTCGCGCACGGGGTGCGTGATGGCGTAGGTGGTGGTTTCCGTGGGGCCGTAGCAGTGGATGACGGAAACGGGGCCGCCCTCCGCCAGCACGCGGGCAAAGGCGGACGGGTCCGCCGCCTCGCCGCCGGTGAGCAGGTGGCGCAGCCCCGCCAGCGCGTCCGGGATGCTTTCCGCGTAGCGGTTGAAGACGGCCGTGGTGAGGAAGAGGGCCGTGACGCCGTGCTCCCGCAGCGCCCGCGCGAACGCCGCGGCGTCCAGCAGCGTATCGGCGCCGATGACGACGGTGCTGCCGCCGTTCACCAGCGGGGCCCACACCTCCATCGTCGTGGCGTCGAATGCCGGGTTGGCGGCGAAGGCCACGCGGTCGTCCGGCCCGAACTCCGCGTATCCATTGTCGATGACAAGGCGCAGGATGCCGCGGTGCGGCACCATCACCCCCTTGGGCCGGCCGGTGGAGCCCGACGTGTACATCACGTACGCCAGGTGGTCCGGCGTCAGCCCCTCCACGCCCGGGTCGGTGTCCGGGAGCGAAGCCCACGCGGGCGCCTCCGCATCCACCGCCAGCACGGGGAGGTCCAGGCCGCCGAAGCGCTCCGCCATCTCCTCCGTGGTCAGCAGGGCGGCGGGCGCGCTGTCGTCCAGCATCCCGCGCAGGCGGTCGGCGGGGTGCTCGGGGTCCAGCGGCACGTACACGCCGCCGCACTTCATCACCGCCAGTTCCGCTTCCACCAGCTGCGGCGAGCGCCCCATCGCCAGCGCTACCCGCGTCCCGGGAACCACGCCCAGGCCGCGCAGGTGGTGCGCCAGCCGGTTGGCCCGCGCGTTCAGCTCCCCGTAGGTGAGGCTCCCGCCGTCAAAGATCACCGCGGGTGCATCCGGCGCGCGCCGGGCCTGCGCCTCGAACAGCGTGTGCACGCACGACGCGGGAATGGCGGCGTCCGTGCGGTTCCACTCCTCCACCATCCGCGCGCGCTCGTCCGGGGACAGCATGGCCAGCCGCTCCACGGGCCGCCCGTCATCCGCCACCATCTGCTCCAGCACCCGCCGCAGGTAGCCGGACCAGCGCTCCACCGTCGCCCGGTCAAAGAGGGACTTGGCGTACGTCAGGTCGCCCAGGATGACGTCCCCCGTCTCGCGCAGGGCGAGCGACAGGTCGAACTTGGCCTGGATGTCGGAGGTCCCCATCGCCACGCCCTCCACCTCCAGCCCGGGGAGCGACACCACGCCGCCGGCCCCGGGGGTGCTCTGCCAGGCGAAGCTCACCTGGAACAGGGGATGATGGGCCAGGCTGCGGGTGGGCTGAACCAGCTCCACCATCTGCTCAAAGGGGATGTCCTGGTGGTGCTGCGCCTCCAGCGCGCGCGCCCTGACCCGCGCCAGCAGCTCCGCCACAGTCGGCTGGCCGGACAGGTCCAGCCGCACCGCCAGCGTGTTGACGAAGAAGCCGATGAGCCCCTCGGTTTCCCGCCGCTCGCGCCCAGCCGTGGGGGTGCCGATCACCACGTCGTCCTGCCCGGACAGGCGGCCCAGCACCGTCGCCCACCCCGCCATCACCGTCATGAAGAGGGTGGTGCCGTGCCGGAGCGACAGCGCCTTGAGCCCCGCCGTCAGCGTCTCGTTCAGGCTGACCCAGAGCCGCTCGCCCGCGTGTTCCGCCTGCGCGGGGCGCGGGCGGTCCGTGGGCAGTTCCAGCAGCCCCGGCGCACCGGCGAGGGTGCGCTTCCAGAACTCCGACTGCCTGGCGATCCCCTCGCCCTCCACCCGCCGCCGCTGCCACGCCGCATAGTCCGCGTACTGGATGGGGAGCGCGGCAAGCTCCGGTGCGCGCCCTTCGCGGGCGGCGGTGTATCCGGCCACCAGTTCGCGGGTGAACACCCCCATGGACCAGGCGTCGCTGACGATGTGGTGCACCGTCACCAGCAGCACGTGGTCGTCCGCCGCCATGCGCACCAGGCGCCCGCGGATGAGGGGACCGCGCTGCAGATCGAACGGGGCGCGCACCTCCCGGGCCATCAGCCGGCCCAGCTCCGCGTCCGCGTCCGCCCGCCCGCCGAGGTCCTCATCGGCGAGGTGGAACGCCGCGTCCGCCGCCCCGATGCGCTGCTCGGGCACGCCGTTGGTCTCCACGAACGTCGTCCGCAGCGCCTCGTGTCGGGCCACGATGCCTTCCAGCGCACGCGCCAGCGCCGCCCGGTCCAGGTCGCCCCGCAGCCGCAGGCGCAGGGGGATATGGTACGTGCTGCCCAGGTCGCCCAGCTGCTCCACGAACCACAGCCCCTGCTGCGCAAACGACAGCGGCACCCGTGCGTCACGGGACACGGGTTCGATGGGCGGCAGCTCCGACTCACCCCGTACGAGGTCGCGGGCGCGCGCCATCTGCAGAAGCTTGCGGCGCTCGGCCAGGGTCAGTTCGGTCACGTCGGACTTCATCAGTTGGGCGTCCCGTTCGGTCGGGTGGATCGCAAAAGCATGAGCGTCCCCGCGGCCGCGCATGCGGCCGCGGGGGCGTGTTCGTGTACATCGGGGGCGGGCGCGGAGCGGCGTCCGGTTGAACGGCGGAGCGTCATCCCTCGCCGGATTCGCGGAGCATGGCCATCAGCTGCGCCATTTCTTCCGGGTCCACCTGGGCCAGCTGTGCGTCAAGGATCTCCTGCGCGAAGTCCTTGAGCACGGGACGCGTGAACAGGTCGCCCAAGGCCACCTGCACCTCCAGCACCTGCCGCACGCGGGAGATCACCTGCACGGCGGAAAGCGAGTGCCCGCCGAGTTCAAAGAAGTTGTCCCAGCGGCCCACCCGCTCCACGTGCAGCACGTCGGCCCAGATCTCGGCCACGGCCTGCTCCGTCTCGTCCGCGGGCGCTTCATACGCACGGGCCGCGTACGCGTCTTCTCCGGGGGCCGGGAGCGCGCGGCGGTCCAGCTTGCCGTTGGGCGTCAGCGGCCACTGCTCCACCCGCACGTACGCGGCGGGGATCATGTACGCCGGCAGCGCCTCGCCCAGGTGCGCGCGGAGCGATTCCGCATCCACCGCATCGCCCAGCCAGTACGCCACCAGCCGCGGCTCCCCCTCGGCGTCCTCGCGCACCAGGACGACAGCCTCGCGCACGGCATCGTGCGAGGCGAGCCGCGCCTCGATCTCGCCCGGCTCGATGCGGTAGCCGCGCACCTTGACCTGCGTGTCCAGACGGCCCAGAAACTCCAGCGTACCGTCCGCCCGCCACCGTGCCCGGTCGCCCGTGCGGTAGATCCGCGCTCCTGCTTCACCAAAGGTGTCGGGGATGAACTTCTCCGCCGTCTGCCCCGCCGCGTTCTGATAGCCGCGGCCAACCGGCGTTCCGCCGATGTGTACCTCGCCCGCCACGCCGATCGGCACCGGGCTCCCCGTGCGGTCCAGCAGGTAGATGCGCCCGTTCGGGATCGGCCGGCCGACGGGCACCGGCTCCGTCAGGTAGATGGACAGGTCCGGCGCGAGGCGGTGATACGTGACGATGCCGGAGCACTCGGTGGGGCCGTACAGGTTGACCAGTTCCGGCCGCGGCTCCGGCAACTCCATCAGCTTGCGCGGCTGCACCGCCTCGCCCACCAGCACGGCCGTGCGCAGCCCCGCCAGCGCGCCATCCGCGTCCGCTTCCACCAGGGCCTGGAATGCGGAGGGCGTGCAGTTCACCAGCCGGATGCCGCCAGACGCGATCTGCCCGACGATCCCCGCAGGATCGAACGGCTCGGAGGCCAGGTGCAGCTGCCCGCCCGCGAAGAGCGGGGCGAACAGGTTGCGGTACGTGCCGTCGAAGCTGAACGACATCACCAGCAGCACGGCGTCGCGATCGGTGATCCCGAACTCCCGGCCGTACCAGTGGATCAGGTTCAGCGCCTTGTGGTGGATGGTCGGAACGCCCTTCGGCCGGCCGGTGGAGCCCGACGTGTACGTCACGTACGCGGGATGGTTGGGCGTGAGCCCATCGCGATCCGGGTTTGTTTCCGGCGCATCGGCCCACGCAGGCGCGGCCGCGTCCAGCTCCAGCACGGGGACGTCGCGGCCCAGCGCGGACAGCGTGGCGGCCACATTGCCCATCACGGAGCCCTGCGCCAGAACGGCCGCGGGGGCGCTGTCCGCCAGCATGTACTCCAGACGCTCGCGCGGGTAGCCCGGATCCAGCGGGACAAAGACGCCGCCCGCCTTGAGGATGCCCAGCAGCCCCGCCACCATGGACGGGCTGCGCTCCACACTCAATCCCACCCGCACGTCCGGTCCCACGCCGCGCGTCCTGAGATGGTGCGCCAGCCGGTTGGCGCGGCGGTTCAGCTCGCCGTACGTCACCCGCTCCCCGCGGGCGGAAATGAGGGCGACCGCGTCCGGCGTGCGCGCCGCCTGCGCCTCGAACAGCTCGTGGATGCAGGAGTCCGCCGGGTAGGCCGCCTCCGTGCGGTTCCATCCATCCACCACCAGGGCGCGCTCGGCGTCCGGCATGATGGGGAGCTGGTCCAGCCGCCGCTTCGGATTGGCGCCCATCTCCCGCAGCACGCGGCCCAGGTAGCCCGCCCAGCGCTCCACGGTGGCCGGATCAAAGAGCCCCGCGGCGAACGTCACGCCGCCGGCGATCGCTCCATCCTCCTCCCACAGCGTGAGCGACAGGTCGTACTTGGCCTGCATCTGCCCGGATTCCGCCTCCACCGGCTCCGTACGCAGCCCGGGAAGCGGGGCGTCCACCCCGCCGGGGACGTTCTGCCAGGTGAACATCACCTGAAAGAGCGGGCTGTGCGCCATGCTGCGCACGGGATCCACCAGCTCCACCACCTGCTCGAACGGGATGTCCTGATGCTGCTGCGCCTCCAGCGCCCGCGCCTTGGCCCGCCCCAGCAGTTCCGCCACCGTCTGCGTGCCCGACGCGTCCAGCCGCAGCGCCAGCGTGTTGACGAAGAAGCCGATCAGCCCCTCGATCTCCCGCCGCCCGCGCCCGGCCATGGGGCTGCCGATGACCACGTCCTCCTGCCCGGAAAGGCGGCTGAGCACCACCGCCCACCCCGCCAGCAGCGTCATGAAGAGCGTGGTGCCGTGGCGCCGGCTGAGCGCCTTGAGCGACGCCGTCAGCTCCGCGTCCAGCTCCACCGGCATCCAGTCGCCGGCGAACTCCTGCCTGCGCGGGCGCGGGCGGTCCACGGGCAGCTCCAGCAGCTCCGGCGCGCCCTTCAGCGTGCGCGTCCAGTAGTCCGCCTGCTCGCGCAGGACGTCGCCCTCCACCCACCGCCGCTGCCACGCCGCGTAGTCCGCGTACTGCGTGGGAAGCGCGGGGAGCGGATCGCCCCGGCCGTCGCGGAATGCGGCGTACAGCGCGCCCAGCTCGCGGACGAACACCCCCATGGACCAGCCGTCGGAGACCGCGTGGTGCATGGTGACGAGCAGCACGTGATCATCTTGGCCCATGCGCACCAGCCGCCCGCGCACGAGCGGCCCGGCCGACAGGTCGAACGGCGCGTGCCCCGCCTCCGCCACCAGCGGGGCCAGCGCGGCCTCCGCGTCGGGCTGCGCGGACAGGTCGTGTTCCACCAGCGCGAACCGGCTCTCCGCCGCCGGGGTGATGCGCAGCTCCGGCTCGCCGTCCACCACCGCGATCCCCGTGCGCAGCACCTCGTGCCGGGCGACGATGCGGTCCAGCGCACGCACCAGCGCCGCCCGGTCCAGCGCCCCGCGCAGCCGCAGGCGGAACGGGATGTGATAGGTGCTGCCCAGGTTTCCCAGCTGCTCCAGGAACCACAGCCGCTGCTGGGCAAAGGAAAGGGGAAGGCGGCCGCCACGGTCCGCGGGCTCGATGGCGGGAAGGGTGGCGCGCGTGGCGCTCTCCACCACCCGGGCCAGGTCCGCCAGCACGGGCGAGGCAAAGACCTCGTGCAGCGGGATCTCCGCGCCCAGCGCCTGCCGCACGCGCGACCCCACCTGCACCGCCAGCAGCGAGTGCCCGCCCAGGTCAAAGAAGTTGTCCCACCGGCTCACCCGCGACACGCCCAGCACCTCGGCCCACACGTCCGCCAGCGCCTGCTCCGTCTCCCCCGCGGGTGCCTCGTAGCCGCTCCGGGCATAGGCGTCGCCCTCGGGCGCGGGGAGCGCCGCGCGGTCCACCTTGCCGTTGGGCGTCAGCGGAAACGCATCCATCCGCACGTACGCCGCGGGCACCATGTACTCCGGCAGCGTCTCGCCCAGGCGGGCGCGCAGCACGTCTGCCGCGGGCGCGTCCGGCCCCGCCACGTACGCCACCAGCCGCGTTTCGCCGGGGGCATCCTCGCGCACCAGCACCACGGCCTCGCGCACCCCGGTCTGCTCCGCCAGGCGCGCCTCGATCTCCCCGGGTTCGATGCGGAATCCGCGCACCTTGACCTGGTGGTCCGTGCGGCCGAGGAAGTCCAGCCGCCCGTCCGCCAGCCGGCGCACCCGGTCGCCCGTGCGGTACAGGCGCGCCCCCGGCTCCGTCCCGAACGCGTCGGGGACAAAGCGCTCCGCCGTCAGCCCGGGCCGGCCCAGGTAGCCGCGCGCCACCCCGGCGCCGCCCACGTACAATTCGCCCGCCACCCCCACCGGCACCGGCTCTCCGCCGCGGCCGAGCACGTAGGCCTGCACGTTGGCGATGGGCAGGCCGATATCCGGCCGGCGCTCCGCATCGGTGCACTGCGCGGCGGTGCTCCAGATGGTGGCCTCGGTGGGGCCGTACAGGTTCCACAGGCGGTGCCGGGCGCCCCAGCGGGCCACCAGCTCCGCGGGGAGCGCCTCGCCCGCCACGGTGATGGTGCGCAGCGCGGGCAGATCCTCCACCGGGAGCGCGGCCAGCGCGGTGGGGGAAAGCGTCACCAGGGTCACCGCGTGCCGCCGCAGCAGGTCGATGAGCCCCGGCCCGGGAAGCAGCTCCTCGCGCGGGGCCAGGCAGAGCGCGCCGCCGGCCGCCAGCGCCATCACCAGCTCAAAGGCGGCCGCGTCAAAGCTGAACGAGGCGAACTGCAGCACGCGGTCGTCCGGGCCCGCGCCCAGCACGCGCTGCTGCGCGGCGGCCACGTTGCACAGCCCCCGGTGCGGCACCAGCACCCCCTTGGGGCGGCCGGTGGAGCCGGAGGTGTAGATGACGTACGCCGGGTGATCCGGCATCAGCGCGCCGCGCTCCGGGTCCGTGTCCGGCGCCCCGGCCCACGACTCCGCATCCAGCGCAACGAGCGGAACCGCCAGCCCGTCCAGCGGCTCCCGCAGCCGCTCCGCCAGGTGCGGCTGGACGAGAACAACCGCGGGGGCGCTGTCGTGCAGCATGTGGCGCAGCCGGTCCGCCGGATAGGCCGGGTCCAGCGGGACGTAGGCGCCGCCCGCCTTGAGCGTCGCCAGCAGCGCGACGATCATCTCCGGCCCGCGCTCCGCGCAGATCGCCACGCGCACCTCGGGCCCCGCGCCCAGGCCGCGCAGGTGGTGCGCGAGGCGGTTGGCCCGCGCGTTCAGCTCGCCGTACGACACCCGATCCGCGCCCCACAGAAGCGCGTCCGCGTCCGGGGCGCGCCGGGCGTGGTCCTGAAACAGCTCGTGGATGCACGACTGCGCGGGGAACTCCGCCGCCGTGCGGTTCCACCCGTCCACGACCCGCGCCCGCTCGTCGTCCGGGAGGATGGACAGGCGCTCCACCGGGCGCTGGTCATCCGCGGCCATCTCCCGCAGCGCCCGCCGCAGGTAGCCCGCGTGGCGCTCCACCGTGGATCGGTCGAAGAGGGCGGCGGCGTACTCCAGCGATCCGGTGATGCGCCCGTCGTCCTCCCACAGGGTGAGCGACAGGTCGAACTTGGCGGAGCTCCGCGCGTCGACGTCCACCTCGCCCGTCTGCAGCCCCGGCAGCGACAGCCCGTCTCCCAGCGCGTTCTGCCAGGCGAACATCACCTGAAAGAGCGGGGTGTAGGCCAGGCTGCGCACCGGGCGCACCCGCTCCACCACCTGCTCAAAGGGGATGTCCTGGTTCTGCTGCGCCTCCAGCGCCCGCGTGCGCACCTGGGCCAGCACCTCCGCCACGGTGGGCGCGCCGGACAATTCCACGCGCAGCGCCAGCGTGTGCACGAAGAAGCCGATCAGCCCCTCGATCTCACGCCGGTCGCGCCCGGCGGTGGGGGTGCCCACCACCACGTCGTCCTGCCCGGAAAGACGGCTGAGGACGATGGCCCACCCGGCCAGCAGCGTCATGAACAGCGTGGTGCCGTTGCGCCGCGACAGCGCCCTGAGCGCCGCGCTCAGCTCCGCGTCCAGCTCGAGCGGAACAGCGCCGCCCGCGTAGTCCTGCCGCGCCGGGCGGGGATGGTCCGCCGGAAGCTCCAGCAGCTCCGGCGCGCCCGCCAGCGTGCGCTCCCAGAAGCCGGCCTGCCGCTCCAGCAGTTCGCCCTCCACCCGGCGGCGCTGCCACGCCGCGTAGTCCGCGTACTGCGTGGGGAGCGCGGGAAGCGGGTCCGCCGCGCCCGTGCTGAAGGCCTCGTACAGCGCGCTCAGCTCGCCGCCGAACACGCCCATGGACCAGCCGTCGGAGACGATGTGATGCACGGTGATGAGCAGCGCGTGCTCGTCATCGGCCACGCGCACCAGGGCGCCGCGGATGAGCGGGCCCGCCGCCAGGTCGAAGCGCGCTTCCGCGTCCTGGCGCACCAGGGCGTCCAGCGCGGCGCGGGGATCCGGGGCGGCGCGCACGTCGTGCTCGGCGAGGGCGAAGCGGGCGGGAGCGGAAATGCGCTGCACCGGCTTTCCATCCACCTCGCCGAACGTCGTGCGCAGCACTTCGTGCCGGGCCACGATCCGGTCCAGCGCGCGGCGCAGGGCGGCCACGTCCAGCGTCCCCCGCAGGTACAGCCGCATGGGGATGTGGTACGTGCCGCCCATGTCCTCCAGCGCCTCCAGAAACCACAGGCGCTGCTGCGAAAAGGAAAGCGGCGCGACCCGGGACCCCGCGGGCTCCTTGCGGAGCAGGGATTCCAGGAGCGCCCGCTTTTCTTCGGGGGACAGGTTGCGCGCGCGCGACAGGTCGTTGCTCATGAGGCGGTTCGGTAGGAAAGCAGATCAGCCGGCGGCGTAGCGACTCGGTCCATCAGACGGCACACATCCCGGACGAATGGAAAGACCCGCTGCCCGCGCGCCGGCCCGGCCGCCGTGGGCGGCCGCGTATCCGGACGCCGGGCTCGCGGGTAGGCGACGGCGGCGTGGCGGGCGGCGCGCATCGCCCGTGCAGATCCCGCGTGAAATGTCAGCAGACGAAGCGCACGCCTTCACGCCCCTCGCGCCCGCCCTCCGGAGACCGCCGTCGGCCCAGTGCGCGGTGCGCCCGCCCCGGCACTCCGGCGCGGCCAACCGGCGGCTCGGCATCGGGATGACGACCCACGGCGAGGGAGGGGAGGGATGGATTTGGAAACCCCATTATAACCGGCGGAAAACTTTCCTTCAACCGGCGCGCCCCCCGCGCGCGCGAAGGGGCCAATCCGGGACGCCGCGATTCCCCGCCCCGCCGCCGGACGATCCTCCGCCCGCCCCGGACACCGCGTACCCGGCGCGCACCTTTCGGCCGGACGCATGGCCGGACACGCCGCAAAGGCTTCTTCGGCGCGGCATCCTGCATCTGCTCCAGCGTGGCGCCTAAGGGCCGTGGGGGATGATGCCGATCCCGCGGCGCGCGATCGTCCTTTCCCAGCCCCGTGCGCGCGATGGGCTGATGCGGACGCCGCCGCGCGGGTCCGATCCGCCCTCGATCGCACGCCTTTCCGTCGACGCAGACTTTCAGGGATCGCGATCAGGTGGATGCGGTGCCTGGCCGCCCTCATCATCACGATCGCGATCTGTAGAAGCCCGTCGCCCGACGAGGTGTGGATGCGCACGGGAGAGCGGCGCCCGAGACATCGCACGTCATCCACAGATTCCCGTGGCCTCGCGCGGACGGTCGGCCGAGAAAACAGCGGGCCGATGTTCTTTGGCCAGAGACAGCAGAGTCAGCAGAGAAACGACTCTGCTGACTCTGCGTGGGCGGGACCGGGTTCAGGCGAGCCGGCGCGGCTCCCTGCCCCGCGTCACGCGGGCGCCTCCACCCGGGCCGCCCGCGAGCGCTCCAGGCCCCGCGCCAGCGCCTGCCCCAGCACGGCCGAGTTGACCGGATCCATCATGGTCTGGTGCGTTCCCGGCACCGGCGTCACCTGAAGCAGATGCTCGGGGAGCAGGTCCCGCCAGCCGCGCGACGGCTCCTCCACCATCGGGCTCTCCTGCGCGGAGTAGTGGTAGACCACCACGGGGATCGGCTGGGGATCGTATCCCCGCACCGCCTGGTCGTTCACCCGCCCGCGGTTCCGCATCTCCCGGAACTGCGGCACCGTCACGTGGGCGGGCAGCTTGCCCTCCGCCTGAAGCCGCGCCACGTACGCCTCCAGCCCCGCGTCCCCGCCGCCGTCCACCGGGCCGGCCGCCTCCGCCGACGCCTCCGCCGACGGCTCCTCCACCGGCTCTCCCAGCCCGTCTGCGTCCACCGCGTACATGGGCGGCGCCGCGCGGAAGTACGCGGGAGGATACGTATCCAGCATCCCCACGAACTCCACCGTCTCGCCCCGCGCGATGAACTGCGCGGCAACCTCGTACGCCAGCACGCCGCCGAACGACCATCCGCCCACGCGATACGGACCCGCGGGCTGCACCTCGCGGATCATGCGCACCAGGCGCGCGGCCATCTCCTGCACCGTCCGCGGCTGCGCATCGGACAGGGGCGGGGCCGGAAGCGCGTACACCGGCACCTCGCCGCCCAGATGGGGGTGCAGCTTCTGCGCATAGGCGATGGACCCCGCGCCCGTGTACGCCAGAAAGAGCGGGGGCTCCGAGCCCGCCGCGCGGACGGCGATGGCCCGGCCCTCCACCACGGGAGCCTCCGGCGCCGCAAGTCGCGCCGCCAGCGATTCCACCGTGGGATAGGAGAAGACGTGCGTCAGAGGGATCTCCACCCCCAGCGCCTGCCGCATCCGCCCGATCGCCCGCACGGCCAGCAGCGAATGCCCGCCCAGGGCAAAGAAGTTGTCCCCGCGGCCCACCCGCGCCACGCCCAGCACCTCCGCCCAGATGGCGGCCAGCGCCTGCTCCGTCTCTCCCACCGGCGCCTCGTACGTCCCCGCCGCGAACGCGACGCCCTCGGGAGCGGGGAGCGCACGGCGGTCCAGCTTGCCGTTGGGAGTGACGGGGAACGCATCCATCCGCACGAACGCCGCAGGCACCATGTAGTCCGGCAGCTGGCGGGACAGGTGTGTGCGCAGCGCCTCGCCTTCCAGCGCCTCGCCCACGAAATACGCCACCAGCCGCTTTCCGCCGGCCCCGTCATCCAGCGCCAGCGCCACCGCCTCGCGCACGCCGGGGTGCGAGGCCAGCCCCGCCTCGATCTCCCCCAGCTCCACGCGGAATCCGCGCACCTTGACCTGGAAGTCGGTGCGCCCCAGGTACTCCACCGTCCCGTCGGAAAGCCACCGGCACAGGTCGCCGGTGCGGTACAGCCGCGCCCCCGGCTCGCCGAACGGATCGGGGATGAACCGCTCCGCCGTCAATCGCGGGCGGCCCAGGTACCCACGCGCCACCGCCACCCCGCCGATGAACAGCTCGCCGGCCACCCCCACCGGCACCGGCTCTCCATCCCGGTCCAGAACGTAGACCGCCGCATTGTGAATGGCCCGGCCGATGGAAACGCGCTCCGCGGCGGGGTCGCACGCCCACTCGGTCACCTCGCCGGACTCCGTGGGCCCGTACTGGTTGTACAGCCCCACGCCCGGCAGCCGCTCGTGGAACTGCCGCACCAGCGCCGCCGACACGGCCTCGCCGCTCACCGGGACGCGGAGCAGGCCGGTGCACGTTTCCGCCTCCGCGTGCTCCAGAAACAGCTGCAGCATGGAGGGGACGAAGTGCGCCACGGTAATCTCTTCGCGGCGGATCGTCTCCACCAGGTACGACGGGTCGCGGTGCCCGCCGGGGCGCGCCATCACCAGCCGCGCGCCCACCATCAGCGGCCAGAAGAACTCCCAGAACGACACGTCGAAGGAGAACGGCGTCTTCTGCAGCACCGCCTCGTCCGGCGTCATTCCGTACCGGTCCTGCATCCACTGCAGGCGGTTCACCAGGCTGCCGTGCTCCAGCATGACGCCCTTGGGGCGCCCGGTGGAGCCGGAGGTGAACAGGACGTGCGCCAGGCTCCCCGGCCCGGTTCCTTCGCGCCCGGGATCCGTCTCCGGCCGGTGCGCCCACGCCCCGTCATCCGCCAGATCCAGCACCGGGATGGCGGACCCCGCGGACAGCGCGGCGGCGGTGGCGGCCTGCGGCGGGTGCGTGAGCAGGACGGCCGGGGCGCTGTCCTCCACCATGTGGCGCAGGCGCTCCACCGGGTAGCTGGCATCGAGCGGAACGTAGGCGCCGCCGGCCTTGAGAATGCCCAGCAGCCCCACCACCATCTCCACGCTGCGCTCCACGCAGATCCCCACCCGCACGTCCGGTCCCACGCCCAGCGAGCGCAGGTGGTGCGCCAGCCGGTTGGCCCGCGCGTTCAACTCCGCGTACGTCAGGCTTTCCCCTTCGTACACGACCGCCACCGCGCCGGGCGTGCGCGCGGCCTGCCCCTGAAACAGCTCGTGGACGCACGCCTCGCGGGGGTACTCGCGCCGCGTGTCGTTGAACTCCCGCAGCACCCGCTGGCGCTCGTCCGGGGGCAGCACGCCCAGACGGCCCGGCACGGTCCCCGGCGCGGTTTCCAGCGCTCCCACCAGCGACTCCAGGGCGGCGTGCATCATCTCGCACACGCGCAGCGGCTGCACCGACACCGGGGCCTGCGCCGTGAGCGCCATCGCCTCGCCCAGGTCGTCCACCGACATCATCAGCGGATAGTTGGTCCGCTCCCCGGGTTGGCCCGTCGTTCCGGCGCGCGGGGGAGGCGCGGCCGACTGCACGCTGTGGCGGTAGTTCAGCAGCGCGGTGAACAGCGGGGCCGGCGCTTCCACCCCGCTGCACCGCTGGGCCAGCGCCAGCGAGGCGTGCTCGTGGCGCAGCAGCCTGACGAGCAGCGCGTGCGTCTGCCGCACGCTGGCCTCCACCCCCGCGTCCTCCAGGCGAACGCGGATGGGGAGGGTGTTGATGAACGGCCCGATCACCCGCTCCGACCCCTCGCCGCCCTGCATCCGGCCGAACAGCACGGTTCCGAACACCACGTCGCCGCGCCCCGACGCGCGCCCCAGCACCTGCGCCCAGGCCACGTGGCACAGCGTGGCCGCGCTCACCCCCAGCGCCCGCGCGCGCTCCCGCAGCCGTGCGGCCAGCGGCGGATCCACCCGTATCCGCGCCTGCTGCATGCCGGACCCGTCGCCCCGCGCGTCCAGCAGCCCGAACGGAGCCGTCGGCTCGTCCACGTCGGACAGCATCTCGGTAAAGAACGCCCGGTGCTCCTCCTGGCTCACCCCCAGGCGGGCCTGCGCCACGAAGTTGCGAAAGGGCAGCGGCGCGGGAAGCGAGTCCCCGCGGCCGTTGAGGTGCGCGTGAATCTCCTCGCGCAGCAGGTCGAACGCGGTGTGGTCGATGGTGAGGTGGTGGCGCAGCAGCAGGAGCAGCCAGCGCCCGTCCGCGTCGGGCGCGATGCACGCCCGCATCAGCGGCGCCCGGCGGATGTCCATGCGGTGGTGCAGCGGGTCCAGCCGCCGGTGCAGCTGCCCGGCCACGTCGCCCTCCGCGGGGTCCGGCACCACCTCCTCCACCGCGAGCGGCGCGTGGCGCCACACCACCTGCACGGGCTCCGGAACGTTCTCCCACACGATCGCCGTGCGCAGAACGTCGTGCCGCGCGATCACCGCGCCCAGCGCCCGCAGGTAGGCGTCCAGCCGCTCCCGCGTGGGAAAGGTGCCCACGTTGCCCAGCAGGAGGTAGGGATCACCTTCCGTGGTGGCCAGGTGGTGGAAGAGGAAGCCTTCCTGCAGCGGGGCCAGGGGATAGATGTCCTGCACGTTGGCCGCGCCGCCCGGCACGTCCGCCACGATGCCGTCGATGGCCGCCTGGTCCAGCGCAACGAGGGGCAGCATCTCCGGCGTGATGACGGGGCTGCCCGCGGGGATCCGGTTGGGCGGCACCTGCACCTCGCCGTGCTCGCCCGCCACGGCGGCGGCCAGCGCGGCCAGCGTGGGCGCGGTAAAGACGGTGCGCACGTCGGCGTGCATCCCCCGCCCCCGCATCCGCGCGATGAGCGTAACGGCCAGCAGCGAGTGCCCGCCCAGCTCAAAGAAGCCGTCGCCGCGGCCCACCCGCTCCACGCCCAGCACCTCCGCCCACACCTCCGCCAGCGCCGTCTCCACTTCTCCCACCGGCGCCTCGTACCCGCCCCGCGCGAAGGCATCGCCCTCGGGGGCCGGAAGGGCGCGGCGGTCCAGCTTGCCGTTGGAGGTGAGCGGCCACCCCTCCATCCGCACGTACGCCGCCGGCACCATGTACGCCGGCAGCGTTTCGGCGAGGTGCGCGCGCAGCACCTCCGCCTCCTCCACCGCGCCCACCCAGTACGCCACCAGGCGCGTGTCTCCCGGTGCGTCCTGGCGAGCCAGCACCACGGCCTCGCGCACCCCGGGGTGCTCCGCCAGCCGCGACTCGATCTCGCCCAGTTCGATGCGGAAGCCGCGCACCTTTACCTGGTGGTCGGTCCGGCCCAGGTACTCCAGCGTGCCGTCCGGCCGCCGCCGCCCCAGGTCGCCCGTGCGGTACAGCCGCTCCCCCGGCCGGCCGCCGAACGGATCGGGAACGAACCGCTCGGCCGTCAGCTCCGGGCGGCCCAGGTAGCCGCGCGCCACCCCGGCGCCGCCCACGTACAGCTCACCCGCCACGCCGACGGGCACGGGCTCGCCCGCCCGGTCCAGCAGATAGGCCCGCAGGTCCGGAATGCGCTCGCCGATGGGGCTGGCCCCCGCGCGGTCCGCGTCCGCCCGCGAGAGCGGTCGCCAGGTGACGTGCACGGTCGTTTCGGTGATTCCGTACATGTTCACCAGCCGCGGCGACGCATCGCCGCAGGCGTCAAACCACGGGCGCAGCCGGGGCACGTCCAGCGCTTCGCCTCCAAAGACCACGTACCGCAGCCGGTGCCCGCGGCCGCTTGCCGCGTGCGCCGCCATGAACGGGTAAAAGGCGCTGGGCGTCTGGTTCAGCACCGTCACGCCCTGGTCGCACACCAGCTGGTGGAACGCCTCCGGGTTGCGCGCCGTGTCTCCGGGGACCACTACGAGACGGCCGCCGAACAGGAGCGCGCCCCAGATTTCCCACACGGAAAAGTCGAACGCAATGGAGTGGAACAGCGTCCACACGTCCGAATCGCCGAAGCCGAACCAGGCATCCGTGGCGGAAAACAGCCGGGCCACGTTGCGGTGCGGCACCAGCACGCCCTTGGGCCGGCCGGTGGAGCCGGAGGTGTAGATGACGTACGCCACGCCGTCCGGCGTCAGCGCGCCGGGCTCCGGGTCCGTCGCGGGGGCGTGCGCCCACTTCGGGGCAGCCGCGTCCAGCAGCAGCACCGGCACGTCCACGCCGCCCACCAGGGCGTGCAGCGAATGCTGGGTGAGCACGGCCGCCGGCGCGCTGTCGGCCAGCATGTACGCCAGGCGCTCCGCGGGATAGTCCGGGTCCAGCGGCACGTAGGCGCCGCCCGCCTTGAGCACCGCGAGAAGGGCGATCACCATCTCCACGCCGCGCTCCATGCACAGCGCCACGCGCACGTCGGGCCCCACGCCCAGCGTGCGGAGGCGGTGCGCCAGCCGGTTGGCCCGCGCATTCAGCTCCGCGTAGGTCAGGCTCTCCGCCTGAAACGTCACCGCCACGGCGCCGGGCGTGCGCGCCGCCTGCCGCTCGAACCGCGTGTGGATGCAGGATTCGGCCGGGAAGTCCGTCGTGCGGTTCCACTCTTCCAGCACCCGCGCGCGTTCGTCCGCGGGCATGAGCGCCAGCCGCGTCACGGGCTGGTGCTCATCCGCCACCATCTCCTCCAGCACGCGCCGCAGGTAGCCTGTCCAGCGTTCCACGGTGGCGCGTTCAAAGAGCGAGGCGGCGTACTCCACGCCGGCCGTGATCCGCTCGTCCCGCTCGATGAAGCTGAGCGAAAGGTCGAACTTGGCCGTCACCTGCGCGGCGGCGCCCGGGGGAGTCGAAGCTGCGGCCGGGCCGGACGGCGCCGCGCCGGAAGGGCTCGCGGCATCCGCGGACGCGTTCTGCCAGGCGAACAGCACCTGAAACAGCGGCGTGTGCGAAAGGCTCCGCGCGGGGTCCACCCGCTCCACCACCTGCTCAAAGGGGATGTCCTGGTGCCGCTGCGCCTCCAGCGTCCGCTCCTTCACCCGCGCCAGCAGCTCCGCCACGGTGGGCGCGCCGGACAGGTCCATCCGCAGCGCCAGCGTGTTGACGAAGAAGCCGATCAGCCCCTCGATTTCCCGCTGCCCGCGGTTGGCCGTCGGCGTGCCGATCACCACGTCGTCCTGGCCGGAGAGACGGGCCAGCACCGCCGCCCATCCCGCCAGCACCACCATGTACGGCGTGGTGCCGTGCCGCCGCGCGAGGGTCCTGATCCCCGCCGTAAGCGCGCCATCCAGCTGCATGCCGAATTGCGCCCCGGCGGGGTCGCGCTGCGCCGGCCGCGGCTGGTCGGTGGGCAGCTCCAGCAGCTCGGGCGCGCCCGCCAGCGTGCGCGTCCAGTAGTCCGCCTGCGCCTGGAGGACTTCGCCCGCCACCCACCTGCGCTGCCACACCGCGTAGTCCGCGTACTGCACGGCCAGCGGGGGAAGCGGATCCGGCTCGCCCGCGCGGAACGCCGCGTACAGCGCGTCCAGCTCGCGGGTGAGCACGTCGCTGGACCAGCCGTCGCTGACGATGTGGTGCATCGTGATCAGCAGCAGGTGATCGTCCGCGGCCAGACGGATGAGGCGGCCGCGGATGAGCGGTCCCCGCTGCAGGTCGAACGCTTCCGCGGATTCATCCGCCAGCATCCGGCGGAGCGCGATGTCCGCGTCGGGCCGGCCCGCCAGGTCGTGGTCCGCGAGGGGGAACCCGGCGTCCGCGGGCGCGATCCGCTGCTCGGGGACGTCGCCCACCTGCGTAAAAGTGGTGCGCAGCGCCTCGTGCCGCGCGACGATGCGGTCCAGCGCGCGGCCCAGCGCCTCGCGGTCCAGCTCGCCCGAAAAACGCCGGCGGACGCGCACGTGGTACGTGCTGCCCAGGTTGCCCAGCTGCTCCAGAAACCACAGCCGCTGCTGCGCGAACGACAGCGGAAGCGGCCCCTGCCGGTCCGCGGGCTCAATGGGCGGAAGATCCGCGCGGGCGGACGTTTCCAGCCCGCGTGCAAAGTCGCTCAGCACGGGCCGGGCGAAGACCTCGCCCAGCGCGATCTCCACGCCCAGCGCCTGCCGCACGCGCGAAATCACCCGCACCGCCAGCAGCGAGTGGCCGCCGAGCTCAAAGAAGTGGTCCCAGCGCCCCACCCGCTCCACGCCCAGCACCTCGGCCCAGATCTCCGCCAGCGCCTCTTCCGTCTGCCCGGCCGGCGCCTCGTAGCCGTGCCGCGCGAACGCGTCGCCCTCGGGCGCAGGCAGCGCCTTGCGGTCCAGCTTGCCGGTGCGGCCGAGCGGCAGTTCATCCAGCCTGACGTACGCCGCCGGGACCATGTACGCGGGCAGACGCTCGCCCAGGTGCGCGCGCAGGCTCTCCACGTCCGCGCCGTCACCCGTCCAGTACGCCACGATGCGCGTGTCGCCCGGCGTGTCTTCGCGGATGAGGACCGCCGCGTGGTGCACGCCCGGGTGTTCCCGCAGCCGCTCCTCGATCTCGCCCAGTTCGATGCGGTAGCCGCGCACCTTCACCTGGAAGTCGATGCGACCCAGAAACTCCAGTTCGCCCTCCGGCAGCCACCGCGCCCGGTCGCCCGTGCGGTAGAAGCGGG
This sequence comes from Longimicrobium terrae, assembly GCF_014202995.1. Taxonomy (NCBI): domain Bacteria; kingdom Pseudomonadati; phylum Gemmatimonadota; class Longimicrobiia; order Longimicrobiales; family Longimicrobiaceae; genus Longimicrobium; species Longimicrobium terrae. The sequence goes on along the minus strand of NZ_JACHIA010000004.1, from coordinate 363,977 downwards.
CGCCGGGCTGTGCCGCGAACGGGTCCGGCACGAACTTCTCCGCCGTCAGCCCCGGCCGTCGCAGGTACCCCCGCCCCACCCCGATCCCGCCGATGTACAGCTCGCCCACCACGCCCACGGCCACGGGCTGCATCCGCGCGTCCAGCACGTAGTGCGTCAGGTTCTGGATGGGCCGGCCGATGGGGATGCGTCCCTCGGCGGGGCGATCGGCGGGGATCTCATAGATCGAGCAGCCGACGACGGTCTCCGTGGGCCCGTACTCGTTCAGCAGCCGCACGCCCGGGGCATGCTCGCGCCAGAAGAGCGTCGGCTCCGCCAGCAGATTGTCGGCGCCGATCACCAGCGTGGCCCCGCTCCCCGCCGCGTCTTCCGGCGAGAGAACCTGGTTCAGCAGCGACAGGTGCGTGGGGGTGATCTTGATCATCGCGTACCCCGGCCGCCCGCGGATCACCTCCGCCAGCGCCTCCACTCCCGGTCCCTCGGGGAGCAGCTCGATCGGCTGCCCGGCGAAGAGCGGGACGAAGTTGGCCAGCGTCAGGTCCACGGACATGGACGAGAACACCGGCGCGCCGCTGCCGCCGTTGGACAGGTACTCCTCGCGCGCCCAGGCGAAGTAGTTGACCGGCCCGATGTGGTGCATCAGCACGCCCTTGGGGCGCCCCGTGGAGCCGGAGGTATAGTAGACGTACGCCAGGCTTTCCGGCCCCGCGCCGCTCTCCGGCCGCTCCGCTGGCTCGGCCGCCAGCACGTCTGCCATCTGGTCGACGAACAGCGTATCCGGCCGCGCCTCGGGAAGCCCGTCCGCCAGCCACGACTGCGTCAGCAGCATCCGCGCGCCGCTGTCTTCCAGCGTATAGGCCAGCCGGTCGGCGGGGTGCGTGGGCTCCAGCGGGACGTACGCCGCGCCCGCCTTCATGATGCCGAAAAAGGCGGGGAGCAGGTCCAGGCTGCGCTCCATGCACAGCGCCACGCGGTCCTCCGCGCCGATGCCCAGGCCGCGGAGGTGGTGCGCAAGCTGGTTGGCGCGCCGGTCCAGCTCCGCGAACGTGAGCTGCTGCCCCGCGAAGATCACCGCCGGAGCGTCCGGCGTGCGCGCGGCCTGCGCTTCAAAGAGGCCGTGGATGGACCACTCGGGGGGAAGCTCCGCGTCCGTCCGGTTCCACTCGTCCACGACCCTGGCGCGCTCCTCCTCCGGCAGCACGGCCAAGCGGCCCAAGGCGGCGCCGGGCGCGGTTTCCAGCGCCGTCACCAGCGACTCCAGCGCGGTGTGCATCATCCAGCACACCCGCAGCGACTGCACGGTCACGGGCGCCTGCACGGTGAGCGCGAAGCCGTCGCCCAGGTCATCCACCGACAGGTTCAGCGGATAGTTGTTGCGCTCTCCGCCCTGGCTGGTCCGCGCGGCCGGGCGCGCCGCACCCACCGGCGCCCGACGCTTGCTGTAGCGATAGTTGAGCAGCGACGTGAACAGGGGCGCGGACGCATCCACCGCGCTGCACCGCTGCACCAGCACCAGCGAGGCGTGCTCGTGGCGCATCAGCCCGGCCAGCAGCGCAGCCGTCTGCCGCACGCCCGCCTCGGCCCCGACGTCGCCGGTGTGCACCCGGATGGGGAGGGTGTTGAGGAAGGGGCCCATCACGCGGTCGGCGCCTTCGCCGCCCTGCATGCGGCCGAAGAGCACTGTGCCGAAGACGACGTCGTCACGCCCGGACGCCCGCGCCAGCACCTGCCCCCACGCCACATGGCACAGGGTGGCCGCGCTCACGCCCAGCGCCCGCGCGCGCTCCCGCAGCCGGTTGCCGAGCCCCTCATCCACCTCCAGCCGCCCCTGCTCGATGCCGGACCCGTCGCCGCGCACGTCCAGCAGGCCGAACGGCGCCGTGGGTTCATCCACATCGCCCAGCATCTGCTGAAAGAACGCCTGGTGCTCCTCCCGGCTCACGCCCAAGCGCACCTGCGCCATGAAGTTGCGGAACGGCACCGGCCGCGGCAGCGCGTCCTGGCGGCCGTTCATGTGCGCCTGGATCTCCTCGCGCAGCACCTCCACCGTCGTGTGGTCGCCGGCCAGGTGGTGCAGGAGCATCAGCATCACCCACCGCTCCCCGTCCGCCTCGCGCGCCACGTGGCAGCGCAGCAGCGGAGCCTGGCGGATGTCGATCCGGTGGCGGCGCGGGTCGAAGCGCGCATACAGCTGCTTCGCCACGTCGCCCTCCGCGGGATCGATCTCCTCCTCCTGCACGGGAAGCGGGGCGTCGATCCACACCACCTGCACCGGCTCCGGGACGTTTTCCCAGACGATGGAGGTACGCAGGATGTCGTGCCGCGCGACCACGGCGCGCAACGCCTCCAGCCAGGCGTCCAGCCGCTCCCGGCTGGGGAAGCGGGTGATGGTGCCCAGCAGGTAGGGATCGCCCTCCTCCGAGGCCAGGTGATGGAAGAGAAAGCCTTCCTGCAGCGGAGCCAGCGGATAGATATCCTGCACGTTGGCCGCGCCGCCCGGCACCGTCGCCACGATGCCGTCGATCTCCGCCTGCGTGAGCGAGACGAGCGGCAGCAGCTCCGGACGGATGGGCGGCGGCGTCCACCACTCGTCGCCGCTCCCGATGCGCTCCAGGAGCTGCGCCTTGTGCGCGCGCAATGCGGCCAGCAGCTCGGGGTCAAGCCGTTCGCGGTTGCCGGCGACGGCCAGCTCGCCGCCGCGGTTGCGCAGGCGGATGCCGGCGTCCTCGATGCGGGCCAGGGCCGCTTCCAGCGTCATGGGCTCCATCGTGGTCACAGCAGCACCTCTACGTCTTCATCGTCAGGGGCGGCCGCGCGGGCGGCGGCCGTGCGGATCAGGTTGGCCGGCACCGCCACCTCTTCGGGCGCGGTGCCCAGGGCCGCCGCGAATTCGGCCAGCGTGGGCGTGGCGAACAGGGCGCGCACGTCGGCGCGCAGCCCCTGCGCCCGCATGCGAACGATGAGCGTGACGGCGAGCAGCGAGTGGCCGCCCAGCTCAAAGAAGCCGTCGTTGCGCCCCACCCGCTCCACGCCCAGCACCTCGGCCCAGACCGCCGCCAGCGCGTTTTCCAGCTCGCCCACGGGTGCCTCGTAGCCGCGCCGCGCAAAGGCGTCGTCGTCCGGCGCGGGGAGCGTGGCGCGGTCCACCTTGCCGTTGGGCGTCAGCGGAAGCGCGTCCAGCCGCACGTACGCGGCGGGCACCATGTAGTCCGGCAGGCGCTCCAGCAGGTGTGTGCGCAGCGCTTCCGGCTCCGCCGCCCCGCCCACCCAGTACGCCACCAGGCGCTTGGCGGCGCCACCCTCTTCCAGGCTCGCCACCACCACCGTTTCCTCAATGCCGGGGTGCTCCAGCAGGCGCGCCTCGATCTCGCCCAGCTCCACGCGAAAGCCGCGCACCTTGACCTGCGCGTCCACCCGGCCCGCGAACTCCAGCTCTCCTTCCGCGTTCCACCGCGCCAGGTCGCCCGTGCGATACAGCCGCGCGCCCGGCTCCGCCCCGAACGGATCGGGGACAAAGCGCTCGGCTGTCAGCGCGGCGCGGCGCCAGTAGCCGCGCCCCACCGTCGCTCCGCCGATGTACAGCTCGCCCGCCGTGCCCAGCGGCACCGGCCCGCCCGCCGCGTCCAGCAGGTACACGCGGACGTTCGCAACCGGCCGCCCGATGGGCGGGACGGCGGATCCGCCGGGCACGTAGTCGTGCAGCGTGGTGCAGACCGTCGCCTCCGTGGGGCCATATCCGTTGATCAGCCGGCGCCCGGCCGACCAGCGGGCCATCAGCTCCGCGGGCGGCGCGTCGCCGGACACGATCAGCGTGCGGATGGACGGCAGCCGTTCATCCTCCGGAAGCGCGGCCAGCACGGCGGGCGGGAGGATGGCGTGCGTGATCCCCGCATCCGCCACGATGCGCACCAGATCGTCGCCCGCGAGCGGGCCCGGCTGGGCGGACAGGTGCAGCGACGCGCCCCGGGCCAGCGCCAGGAACACTTCGTAGACGTGCCCGTCGAAGCTGAACGAGGCGAACTGCAGCACGCGGCTCTCCGGCTCCAGCGGCAGAGAGCGCTGCTGCGCCGCCACCATCCCGGCGACGTTGCGGTGCTGGACGATGGCGCCCTTGGGACGCCCGGTGGAGCCGGAGGTGTAGATCAGGTACGCCGGGTGCTCCGGGCGCAGTCCGCCGCGCTCCGGATCGGTCGCGGGCGCGCCGGACCAGGGTGTGTCATCGGCAAGATCGATGAGCGGCACGCCGGAATCCGCGAAGCGCGCGGCCAGGGAGCCGCGCGTCAGCAGCAGCGCGGGCGCGCTGTCCTCCATCATCCAGCGCAGCCGCTGCTCGGGGTAGTTCGGATCCAGCGGGACGTACGCGCCGCCCGCCTTGAGCACGGCCAGCAGGGCGATGACCATCTCCGGACCGCGCTCCACGGAGATCGCGACGCGCGTGTCCGCACCCACGCCCAGCGAGCGGAGGTGGTGCGCGAGACGGTTCGCGCGCGCGTTCAGCTCCGCGTACGTGAGGTGATCCGTGCCGCACGCCAGCGCCAAGGCATCCGGCGCACGCTCCGCCTGGCGCTGAAAGAGTTCGTGGGCCAGCGACTCCCTCTCGTACTCCGCCTCCGTCCGGTTCCACTCCTCCAGCACCAGCGCGCGCTCCGCCGGCGGCAGCATGGGGAGCTGCGCGATCGGCTGGTGCTCATCCGCCACCATCTCCTCCAGCACGCGGCGCAGGTAGCCGAGCCACCGCTCCATGGTGTCGTGCGTAAAGAGCGAGGTGGCGTAGGTCACGTTGCCGATGATCCGCCCGTTCACCTCGCCCAGCGTGAGCCCCAGGTCCTGCTTGGCGACGCCGCGGTCTTCCATGGCGTCCACGCGGCCCAGCGTGAGCCCGGGCAGTTCCAGCCCGCCGCGCGGCGTGTTCTGCCACGCGAACATCACCTGGAACAGGGGCGAATGCGACAGGCTGCGCGCGGGCGCAACCAGTTCCACCACCTGCTCAAAGGGGATGTCCTGGTGATGCTGCGACTCCAGCGCGCGCACCTTTACCCGCTCCAGCAGCTCCGCCACCGTCGGCGCGCCCGACAGCTCCACGCGCAACGCCAGCGTGTTGACGAAGAAGCCGATGAGCCCCTCGATCTCGCGCCGCCCGCGCCCCGCCGTCGGCGTGCCGATCACCACATCCGCCTGGCCGGAGAGGCGGGAAAGCACCACGCCCCATCCCGCCAGCAGCGTCATGAACAGCGTGGTGCCGTGCCGCCGCGACAGCGCCGCCAGCCCCGCCGTGAGCTGTTCATCCAGCGCCACGTTGAGGCGCGCGCCCCGCGGGTCCATCTGCGCCGGCCGGGGATAATCCGTCGGCAGCGCCAGCAGCTCCGGCGCGCCCCGCAGCGTGCGGGTCCAGTAGTCCGCCTGCTCGCGCAGGATGTCGCCTTCCACCCACCGCCGCTGCCACGCCGCATAGTCCGCGTACTGCACCGGCAGCGGCGCGAGGCCGGCGTCGCGCCCCTCGTGGCGGGCGGCGTAGAGCGCGGACAGTTCCCCGGTGAGCACGCCCATGGACCAGCCGTCGCTGACGATGTGGTGCATCGTCACCACCAGCACGTGATCGTCCGCCGCCAGCCGGATCAGGCGCCCGCGGATGAGCGGCCCGTGCTCCAGGTCGAAGCGCGTTCCCGCCTCCTCGGCAAGCAGCCGCCGCAGCTCCGCGTGTGCGTCGGCGAGCCCGGTTGCGTCGTCCACGGCGTGGTCGCTCAGGTCGTGCTCTACCAAGTGGAACCCGACGTCCGCCGGGGCGATGCGCTGCTCGGGAAGGCCGTCCACCTCGGCGAACGTCGTCCGCAGCGCCTCGTGCCGCGCGACAAGGCCGTCCAGCGCGCCCACCATCGCCGCGCGGTCCAACTCGCCGCGCAGACGCAGGCGCGCGTGCATGTGATAGGTGCTGCCCAGATCGCCCAGCTGCTCCAGGAACCACAGCCGCTGCTGCGCAAACGACAGCGGGAGGCGGCCTTCCCGGTCCGCGCGTTCGATGGGCGGCAGCTCCGCGCGCGCGGACGTCTCCAGCCCGCGCGCAAACTCCGCCAGCACTGGGCGCGTGAACAGCTCGCCCAGCGCGACCTTCACACCCAGCGCCTGCCGCACGCGCGAGATCACCTGCACGGCCAGCAGCGAGTGGCCGCCCAAGTCGAAGAACTGGTCCCGCCGCCCCACCCGCTCCACGCCCAGCACCTCGGCCCAGATCCCGGCCAGAATCTCCTCCACATCTCCCGCCGGCGGCTCGTAGGCGCGCGCCGTGTACGCTTCGCCCTCCGGAGCGGGAAGCGCCTTGCGGTCCACCTTGCCGTTCGGCGTCAGCGGGAATTCCTCCAGCCGCACGTAGGCCGCCGGGACCATGTATCCCGGCAGCGACCCGGCCAGATGCGTCCGGAGCGCGTCCGCGCCGACTTCGTCGCCCACCACGTACGCCACCAGCCGCTTCTCTCCGCCCGTGTCCTCGCGCGCCATCACCACCGCGGCGCGCACGCCGGGCAGTTCCGTCAGCCGCGTTTCGATCTCGCCGGTCTCGATGCGGTAGCCGCGCACCTTTACCTGGCCGTCGCCGCGGCCCAGGAACTCGAGCGTACCGTCCGCCCGCCACCGCCCCGCGTCGCCCGTGCGGTAAAGACGCGCGCCGGGCTGCTGGGAGAACGGGTCCGCCGTGAAGCGCTCCGCCGTCGCCTCGGGCCGGTCAAGGTAGCCCCGCGCCACACCCGCCCCGCCGATGCAGATCTCCCCCGCCACGCCCGTCGGCACCGGCTCGCCGCGCGCATCCAGGACGTAGATCTTCGTGTTGCCGATCGGCTGGCCGATGGGCGCGACGGTGCCCTCCACGTCCAGCGTCCACCGCAGCCCGGATGAGGCCACGGTCGTCTCCGTCGGACCGTACATCTGGTACAGCGCCGCATCCGGCAGCAGTTCGCCGAAGCGCCGCGCGATTGACGGTGCCAGCGCCTCGCCGCCGTTCATCACCCGCACCAGCGACGTGCACGACGACGCCTCCGGATGCTCCACAAACGCGCGCAGCAGTCCGGGAAGGTGCGCCGTGCCGATCTTTTCGCGACGGATGAGGTCCACCACGTGATCGGGGTCACCGTGCCCGCCGGGGCCGGCCATGACGATCCGGGCGCCCGCCGTGAGCGGCCAGAACAGCTCGCGCACGGACACGTCGAAGCTGAACGAGATGCGCTGAAGCACCGACTCGCCCGGCTGCAGCTGCCACCTCTGCTGGCTCCACGCCAGCAGGTTGGCCACGCTCCGGTGATGGTTGACGACGCCCTTCGGCCGGCCCGTAGAACCCGACGTGTAGATCACGTAGCACGGGCTGTCCGGCGTAAGATCCGGGACAGCGGGCGGCGTGCCGGGCAGATGCGCCCACGGCGAGGCGTCCGCCAGGTCGACCACCGGGATGCCGGACTGCGCTCCCTGGCCGCCATTGATGACGAGGACGGCGGGCGCACTGTCTTCCAGCATGTACGCCAGCCGCTCCGCCGGATACGACGGGTCCATGGGGATGTACGCGCCGCCCGCCTTGAGGATCGCGAGCAGACCGGTCATCATCTCCGGGCCGCGCTCCAGCGAGATCCCCACCCGCACCTCCGGCCCCACGCCCAGCGAGCGGAGATGGTGGGCAAGGCGGTTGGCGCGCTGGTCCAGCTCGGCGTACGTGAGATGATCACCCACGAACGTCACCGCCACGGCATCCGGAGTGCGCGCGACCTGCGCCTCGAACAGCATGTGGATGCACGCCGGGCCCGCGTAGTCGGCTTCCGTCTGGTTCCACTCCTCCAGAACCCGGACGCGCTCCTCCGCAGGCATCAGCGTCAGTTGATCGACGCGCTGGCCATCATCCGCCGCCATCTGCTCCAGCACCCGCCGCAGATAGCCCGCGTACCGCTCCACCGTTTCGCGATCAAAGAGCGCCGCGGCGTACCGCAGCCCCCCCACCACACGGTCGCCCGCCTCCCGCAGCGAGAGCGACAGGTCCAGCGTCGCGCTCACCTGCGCGGCCACGGTGCCCACGCCGCTCATGTCCACCCCGGAAAGCGACAGCTGCCGGCCGCCCTCCGTCGCGCTCTGCCACGCGAACAGCGCCTGGAAGAGCGGATGGTGCGCCAGGCTGCGGACGGGATCCACCCGCTCCACCACCTGCTCGAACGGGATGTCCTGATGCTGCTGCGCCTCCAGCGCCCGCGCCTTCACCCGGCCCAGCAGCTCCGCCACCGTCGGCGCGCCGGACAGGTCCATCCGCAGCGCGAGCGTGTTGACGAAAAAGCCGATCAGCCCCTCGATCTCCCGCCGTCCCCGCCCCGCCGACGGCGTGCCGACGACCACGTCCTCGCGCCCGGACAGGCGCGCAAGCACCACGGCCCATCCGGCCAGCACCGTCATGAAGAGCGTGGTGCCGTGCCGGCGAGACAGCGCCTTGAGCCCCGCCGTCAGCTCCTCGTCCAGCGCCAGCCCCACGATGGCTCCCGCGGGGTCCATGCGCGCCGGGCGCGGCCGGTCGGTGGGCACGTCCAGCAGCTCCGGCGCGCCCGCCAGCATCCGCGTCCAGTACGCGGTCTGATCGCGCAGCACGTCGCCGTCCACCCACTGCCGCTGCCACGCCGCGTAGTCCGCGTACTGCACGGGGAGTTCGGGAAGCGGGTCCGGCTCGCCGCGCTTGAATGCCTCGTACAGCGCGCTCAACTCGCGGGTGAGCACGCCCATGGACCAGGCATCGCTGACGATGTGGTGCATCGTGAGCGCCAGCACGCAGTCGTCCTCGGCCAGCAGGATGAGCCGCGCGCGGATGAGCGGCCCGTGCTCCAGATCGAACGGCGCGGCCATTTCCGCGGCGATCAACCGCTCCAGTTCCGCGTTGGCGTCCGCCCGGTCGCGCAGATCGTACTCCACCAGATGGAATCCCGCGTCCGCGGGCGCGATGCGCTGCTCCGGCACGCCGTCCACCTGCGCGAACGTGGTGCGCAGCGCCTCGTGCCGCGCCACAATGGCGTCCAGCGCGCGCGCCAGGGCGGCCCGGTCCAGCTCCCCGCTCAGCCGCAGGCGCCGGGGGATGTGGTACGTGCTGCCCAGGTTGCCCAGCTGCTCCACGAACCACAGCCGCTGCTGGGCGAACGAAAGCGGAAGACGCCCGTCCCGCGCCGCGCGCCCGATGGGCGGCAGCTCCGACCCGCGGCGGGCAAGATCGCGCGCCCGCGCCAGCTTCAGGAGTTCACTCCGCTGCGCCAGCGTCATGCCGGTCAGGGTTCCGTCTGGTTTCATCAAGGGTACGGTCGGCCACGAAAGGGGGGAGGGGGTGCGGCCCCCTGGACACGGGCGCCCTTGACTGCGGTACGGATCGCCGCCGCCCCGCCGGCGCACGCCGCGGGGCCGCGATTCCTTTTCAGACGCACCAATGCGGGAATGGCGTGCCCGGCCCCCCGTACGCCGGGCGTGCGGGCCCGATGCGGGAACCGGCGCCGCGGTGCCGGTTCCGGGCCGGCGCCGCGAGGGTTGGCCGGGGGAGGACCGCCAGCGGCCGAAGATCATGCACCCGTTTGCGGGCCCGGGAAACGGGCCCGCCGGGGGAGCCTGGCGTGGTCGCGAGAGCCCTCAAGTCTATCGGAATCAGCCGCTTCGTGCCACCCCCGAGGCCTGAATGGCGGACCCAGCCGCCGTGCTGGCCGGGGCGCTCGCCGGTGCGGGCGGGCCCGCCGGGCGCCGGTGCATGCCGGTCCCGCGGGCGGCGGCGCGGGGCCGGGAGCCGGGGCCCAGACCCCGACCCTCTTCGGCCACTGTCCGTACAGGTTCAGCGTCGCGCCAGCTACGACTCGCCGAGCAGCGCGGCCAGTTCCGCAAGCTCCGCGGGATCGAACTGGGCCAGCTGGGCGTCCATGACCTCCTGCGCCAGGTCCTGAAGCACGGGCCGGGTAAACAGCTCGCCCAGCGGCAGGTTCACCCCCAGCGCCTGCCGCACGCGCGACACCACCTGCACCGCCAGGAGCGAGTGTCCGCCCAGGTCAAAGAAGTTGTCCCGGCGGCCCACGCGATCAATGCGCAGCACCTCGGCCCAGATTTCCGCCAGCGCCTCTTCCGTCTCGTTCACCGGCGGCTCGTACTCGCGCGAGGCGTAGGCCCCGCCCTCCGGCGACGGAAGCGCCGCGCGGTCCAGCTTTACGCTGGGCGTCATGGGCAGCGCGTCCAGCCGCACGAAGGCGGCGGGAATCATGTAGTCCGGAAGACGCCCGGCCAGGTGGGCCCGCAGCGCATCCACCTCCAGCGCATCGTCCCCCACCCAGTACGCCACCAGCCGCCGGTCGCCGGGCACGTCTTCGCGGACAATGACGACCGTCTCCCGCACGCCCGGGTGCTCGCGCAGCCGCGCCTCGATCTCGCCCGGCTCCACGCGGAATCCGCGCACCTTCACCTGGAAGTCGTTGCGGCCCAGAAACTCCATCATTCCGTCCGGCAGCCAGCGGCCCAGGTCGCCGGTGCGGTACAGACGCTCACCCGGCTCCGCGCCGAACGGGTCGGGGACGAAGCGCTCCGCCGTCAGTCCGGGGCGGTCCAGGTAGCCGCGGCACACGCTGTCCCCGCCGATGAACAGCTCGCCCGTCACGCCCACGGGAACGGGGCCGCCGGCCGCGTCCAGCAGGTACACGCGCGAGTTGGCCGTCGGGCGGCCGATGGGCACGGTGGCGCGGGCCTGCTCCGGCCCGCAGTGCATGGCCGTCATCGCCGTGGCGGCCTCGCTGGGGCCGTAGGTGATGTGCAGCGCCGTCGCCGGAAGCCGCTCCAGCAGGCGGGTGAGCCCGGTGCCGGGAAGCGCCTCGCCGCCCACCAGCAGCTGCCGCAGCGACGTGCACTGCTCGATCAGCGGATGCTCAAGCAGCACCAGCAGCATGGAGGCGTTCATGTTCATGGTGGTCACGCCCTCGGCGCGGATCAGATCCACCAGGTAATCGGGGTCGCGCTGGCCGCCGGGACGCGCCATGGCCACCCGCGCACCCACGCTCCACGGCAGGAACATCTCGCGGATGTGCCCGTCGAAGCTGAGCGACGTCTTGCACATCACCACGTCGTCCGCGCTCATCGTCCACACGCGGGCGCCCCACGACAGCCGGTTCACCAGGCAGCCGTGGTGGTTCATCACCCCCTTGGGCCTGCCCGTCGATCCGGACGTGTAGATGCAGTAGACCAGGTGCTCCGGATGCACGTCCGTCCGCGCCGGGTTGCTCTCCGGCCGGTCCGCCCACGCCTGTCCATCCGTCTCGATGCGGATGACGGGAACGCCGCTTCCCTCCGTCAGCCCATCCACCAGCGACTCGGGAACGCGGGAGGCCAGCAGGGCGGCGGGATGGCTGTCCTCCACCATGAAGCGCAGCCGGTCCGCGGGATAATCCGGATCCAGCGGGACGTACGCGCCGCCCGCCTTGAGGACGGCCAGCACACCGACCGCCATCTCCAGCCCCCGCTCCATGCAGAGCCCCACCAGGATGTCCGGACCGACGCCGAGCCCGATCAGGTGGTGCGCCAGGCGGTTGGCGCGCGCGTTCAGCTCCGCGTAGGTGAGCGTCCCGTCTTCTCCGTTGACCGCGATGGCGTCCGGCGTGCGCTCCACCTGCCGTTCGAACAGCTGGTGCGTGCACAGCTCGCGCGGATACGGCGCGTCGGTCGCGTTCCACTCTTCCACCACCCGCGCGCGCTCCTCGGCCGGCAGCAGCGACACGCGGTCGACGCCCAGACGATCATCCGCGGCCATCTCCTGAAGCACCTGCCGCAGATAGCCCGCCCAGCGATCCACCGTCTCGCGTTCAAACAGCGCCGTGGCGTAGGTGATGCTCCCCACGATACGCCCCTTGACCTCGCGCAGCGACAGCGAGAGATCGAACTTGGCCTGCACGTCCGCGGCGCCCGCGCCCGCGCCGGCCACGCCGCCCACGTTCAGCCCCGGCAGGTCCAGGTTGCCACGCGGCACGTTCTGCCAGGTGAACATCACCTGAAAGAGCGGATGGTGCGCCAGGCTGCGCACCGGGTCCAGCAGCTCCACCACCTGCTCAAAGGGGATGTCCTGGTGATGCTGCGCGCCCAGCGCCCGCTTCTTCACCCGCCCCAGCAGCTCCTCCACCGTGGGCGCGTCCGACAGGTCCACCCGCACGGCCAGCGTGTTGACGAAGAAGCCGATCAGCCCTTCGATCTCCCGCCGCCCGCGCCCCGCCGTCGGCGTGCCGATCACCACGTCGGACTGCCCGGAAAGCCGGCCCAGCACCACGGCCCACCCGGCCAGCAGCGTCATGAACAGCGTGGTGCCGTGCCGACGGGAAAGGGCCTTGAGCCCGGCCGTGAGCTCCGCGTCCAGCTCCACCCCCAGCTGCGCCCCCGTGTGGTCCATCCGCGCCGGGCGCGGGTGGTCGGCGGGCAGTTCCAGCCGCTCCGGCGCGCCGGCGAGCATCCCCGTCCAGTAGGCCGTCTGCTCCCCCAGCACCTCGCCGCCCACCCAGCGCCGCTGCCACGCCGCGTAGTCCGCGTACTGCACGGGGAGCGCGGGAAGGTGCGGCTCCGCCCCGTCGCGGTGGGCGGCGTAGAGCGCGGAAAGTTCGGTGGTGAGCACCCCCATGGACCAGCCGTCGCTGACGATGTGGTGCATGGTCAGCAGCAGCACGCTGTCGTCCTCCGCCAGCCGGATCAGCCGGCCGCGGATGAGCGGCCCGTTCGCCAAGTCGAACGGGGCGCGCGCGTTCTCCGCCATCAGCCGGCGGAACTCCGCCTCCGCGCCGGGGTGGCCGGCCAGGTCGTACTCCAGCAGGGGAAAGCCGCCCGTCCCGGCCGGCGCGATGCGCTGTCCGGGAATGCCGTCCACCTCCGTAAAGGTGGTGCGCAGCGACTCGTGGCGCGCCACGATGCCGTCCAGCGCGCGCACCAGCGCCTCGCGGTCCAGCACGCCCCGCAGGCGCAGGGGACGGTGGATGTGGTACGCGGTGCCCAGGCTTCCCAGCTGCTCCAGAAACCACAGCCGCTGCTGCGCGAACGACAGCGGGAGCCGCGCTCCGCGGTCCGCGGGTTCGATGGGCGGCAGATCCGCCCGCGCCGCCGTCTCCAGCTCGCGCGCGAAGTCGGCGAGCACCGGGCGGGTGAACAGCTCGCCCAGCGCGACCTCCACCTCCAGCACCTGCCGCACGCGGGAGATCACCTGCACCGCCAGCAGCGAGTGCCCGCCCAGCGCGAAGAAGTCGTCCCAGCGGCCCACCCGCTCCACGCCCAGCACCTCCGCCCAGATCTCCGCCAGCGCCTCTTCGGTGCCTTCCGCGGGCTCCTCGTACGCGCGGGCGGCAAAGGCGTCGCCCTCCGGCGCGGGGAGCGCCCCGCGGTCCACCTTGCCGTTGGGCGTGCGCGGGAACTCGTCCAGCCGCACGAACGCCGCCGGGACCATGTAGGCGGGCAGGCGCTCGGCCAGGTGCGCGCGCAGGGCGTCCGCGGCCACCGGCGCCTCCGCTGCCACGTACGCCACCAGGCGCGTGTCGCCCGGCGCGTCTTCGCGCGCCACGACCACCGCGGCGCGCACGTCCGGGTGCTCCAGCAGCCGCGACTCGATCTCCCCCGGCTCGATGCGGAACCCGCGCACCTTGACCTGGTGGTCGGCGCGGCCGGCGAACTCCAGCGTCCCCTCCGCCGTCCAGCGGCACAGGTCGCCCGTGCGGTACAGCCGCGCCCCCGGCTCCGCGCCGAACGCGTCGGGAACAAAGCGCTCCGCCGTCAGCGCGGGGCGGTCCAGGTAGCCGCGCGCCACCTGCACGCCCCCCGCGTACAGCTCCCCCGCCACCCCCACCGGCACCGGCTCGCCCGCCGCGTCCAGCACGAAGACGCGCGTGTTGGCCGATGGCGCGCCGATGGGCGCCGGCCCGTCACCCCGCGCCTGGAGCGGCACGTCGTAGAGCGTGGCGCAGATGGTGGTTTCCGTGGGCCCGTAGCCGTTGAGGATGCGCAGCCCGGGAACGGCCGCGCGGATGCCGGCCAGCAGCGGCTCGGCGATCGGCTCCACCCCCACCAGCAGGCGCCGCAGACGGGTGCGTTCCGGCGCGGCGGCCACGCGGTCGTGCAGCGCGGGGACGAGGTGCGGGGGAAGGTAGGCGCCGCTGACGCCGCGATCCTCCATCCAGTCCAGAAAGGCGCCGGCCTGCAGCCGCAGTTCGTCGCCGGGAATGCACAGCCGCGCACCGGCAAGGAGCGCGGAAAAGATCTCGTAGACGGAAACGTCGAAGCTGGTGCTGGTCCACACGCTGCACGCGTCGCCCTCACCCAGCGGCGCGCGGCGCTGCACGTCGGCCAGCAGGCTCAGCACGCCGCGGTGCGGAACCGCCACGCCCTTGGGCCGGCCGGTGCTGCCGGAAGTGTAGATGACGTAGCACAGGTGGTCCGGCGAGAGCCCGGCCGGCCGCGGATCGGCGGCGGGGTGGTGCGCCCACGCCTCCGTGTCCGCCGGGTCGATGACCGGCACGCCGCTCCCCGCCAGCCGCTGCGCCTGCGCGGGGGAGGCCAGCAGCACCGACGGGCGGCTGTCGGCCAGCATGTAGCGCAGCCGATCTTCCGGATACGACGGATCCAGCGGCACGTACGCGCCCCCGGCCTTGAGAACGGCCAGCATCGCCGGCACCAGCTCCGGGCCGCGCTCCACGCACAGCGCTACCCGCGCATCAGGCCCCACGCCCAGCGCGCGCAGGTGGCACGCCAGCCGGTTGGCCCGCGCGTTCAGCTCGCCGTACGCCAGCGCGCCGTCCCCGTACTCCACGGCGACGGCATCCGGCGTGCGCGCCGCCTGCTGCTGAAAGAGCTCGTGGACGCACGCCGCGTCCGGGTATTCGGCGCCGGTGCGGTTCCACTCCTCCAGCACCCGCGCGCGCTCGTGCGGCGGCAGCATGGGCAGCCGCGACACGGAGCGGTGCTCGTCCGCGGCCATCGCCGTCAGCACCTGGCGCAGGCAGTCCGCGAAGCGCTCCGCCGTGGTCTGATCGAAGAGCGCGGTGGCGTAGGTGAGCGCGCCCAGGATGCGCCCGTCCTGCTCCCACGTGGCGAGGGAGAGATCGAACTTGGCCCGCACCTGCGCGGACCCCGCCCCCGCCCCGCGCACCTCCAGCCCGGGAAGGACGAGGCCGCTCCGCTGGGCCGCTGCCTGCCAGGTGAACATCACCTGAAAGAGGGGGTGATGCGCCATGCTGCGCACCGGCGCGGCCCGCTCCACCACCTGCTCAAAGGGGATGTCCTGGTGATGCTGCGCGCCCAGCGCCCGCTCCTTCACCCGCCCCAGCAGCTCCGCCACCGTCGGCGCGCCAGACAGGTCCATCCGCACCGCCAGCGTGTTGACGAAGAAGCCGATCAGCCCCTCGATCTCCCGCCGCCCGCGATTGGCCGCGGGCGTGCCCACCACCACGTCGTCCCGCCCCGCGAGCCGGCTGAGCACCACCGCCCATCCGGCCATGAGGGTGATGAACAGCGTGGTGCCGTGCCGGCGGGAAAGCGCCTTGAGCCCCGCCGTGACTTCCGCGTCCAGCTCCAGCCCCGCCATCGCCCCCGCGTGGTCCACCTGCGCCGGGCGGGGACGGTCCGCGGGAAGTTCCAGCACGTCCGGCGCGCCCGCCAGCGTGCGCGTCCAGTAGTCCCCCTGCTCGCGCAGCACGTCGCCCTCCACCCAGCGGCGCTGCCACACCGCGTAGTCCGCGTACTGCACGGCGAGCGGGGCCAGCTCCGGCGCGCGCCCCGCGTGGTGCGCGGCGTACAGCGCCGCCAGCTCTCCGAACAGCACCCCCATGGACCACCCGTCGCTGACGATGTGGTGCATGGTCACCAGCAGCACGTGCTCGTCCGCCGCCAGCCGCACCAGCCGCCCGCGGATGAGCGGGCCCTGCTCCAGGCCGAAGGGCGCCCGCACCTCCTCCGCCAGCAGCCGCGCGAGCTCGGCCTCCGCGTCGTCGCGCCCGGCGAAGTTGTGCTCCACGAGAGCGAAGCGGCTCCCGTCCGCCGGGGCGATGCGCTGCCCGGGGACGCCGTCGCCGCGCACGAAGGTGGTGCGCAGCGACTCGTGGCGGGCCACGATGCCGTCCAGCGCCGCCACGAGCGCGGCACGGTCCAGCTCCCCCCGCAGGCGCACGGGACGGTGGATGTGGTACGCGCTCCCCAGGTTCCCCATCTGCTCCAGGAACCACAGCCGCTGCTGCGCGAACGACAGCGGCACCGGCCCGTCTCGGGGCGCGGGCTCGATGGGCGGAAGCGCCGCCCGCGCGGCCCCGTCCAGCTCCCGCGCAAAATCCGCCAGCACGGGATGGGTGAACAGCTCGCGCAGCGCCGCCTCCGCGCCCAGCGCCTGCCGCACGCGGGAGATCACCTGCACGGCCAGCAGCGAGTGCCCGCCCAGGCCGAAGAAGTCGTCCCGGCGGCCCACCCGCTCCACGCCCAGCACCTCGGCCCAGATCTCCGCCAGCGCCTCTTCCGTCTCCCCCGCGGGCTCCTCGTACGCGCGGGCGGCGAATGCGTCGCCCCCGGGCGCGGGAAGGGCGCCGCGGTCCAGCTTGCCGTTGGGCGTGAGCGGCCACGCGTCCACGCGCACGAAGGCGGCGGGAACCATGTGCGCGGGCAGCGTCGCGGCGAGGTGGGCGCGCAGCTCCTCCGCGCCCGCGCCGCCGATGGCGTAGGCCACGAGCCGCGCCTGGCCGGGCGCGTCCTCGCGCACCAGGACCACGGCCTCGCGCACGTCCGGGTGCTCCGCCAGCCGCGCCTCGATCTCCCCCGGTTCGATGCGGAAGCCGCGAACCTTGACCTGGTGGTCCGTGCGGCCGACGAAATCCAGCGTCCCGTCCGGCGTCCACCGGCACAGGTCGCCGGTGCGGTACAGCCGCGCCCCCGGCTCCGCGCCGAACGCGTCAGGGACGAAGCGCTCCGCCGTCAGCCCGGGACGCCCCAGGTAACCGCGCGCCACCTGCGGCCCGCCCACGTACAGCTCGCCCGCCACGCCCAGGGGCACCAGCTCGCCCGCGCCGTCCAGCAGGTACGTCCGCGCGTTCGCGATCGGCCGGCCGATGTCCGGCGCAGCCGATCCCCGCACATCGCCGGAGGTGGCCACCACGGTGGTTTCCGTGGGGCCGTAGTTGTTCACCAGGCGGAATGGGATGGGCTCCGCCGGCATCCGGCGCAGGCGGTCGCCGCCCACCAGCAGCGTGCGCACCGTGCCCTCCCGCACCCCGCGGCTGAACGCGTACTCGGCCATGGGCGTGGGGAGAAAGCTCACGTCCAGCGTCTGCCCGTCCCACCAGTCCAGGATGTCGTCCGGGTCCACCCGGCCGCGACCGGGCAGGGCCAGCTCGCCCCCGGCGGCCAGCGGGGGCCAGATCTCCCATGCCGCCGCGTCGAAGCCCAGGCTCGCGACGCTGGACGAGCGCGTCCCCCGCCCCACGCCGAACGCCGCGCGGTGCCACTGCACCAGGTTCACCAGGCTCGCGTGCGCCACCATTACGCCCTTGGGGCGGCCGGTGGAGCCGGAGGTGTAGATGACGTACGCCACGTGAGCCGGCGTAAGCGCGCCCGGCTCCGGATTGGTGGCGGGCTGGTCCGCCCACGCCGGCGCGGCCGCGTCCAGTTCGATCACCGGCACGTCCAGCCCGGCGACCCGGTCGCGCAGCGCCGCCTGCGTCAGCACCGCGGCCGGGGCGCTGTCCGCCAGCAGGTACGCCAGCCGCTCCGCGGGATACGCCGGATCCAGCGGCACGTACGCGCCGCCCGCCTTCAGGATGCCCAGCAGGCCGACGAGCATCTCCGGGCTGCGTTCCACGCAGATCGCCACGCGCACGTCCGGCCCCACGCCCAGCGCGCGGAGGTGGTGCGCCAGGCGGTTCGCGCGCGTGTTCAGCTCCGCGTACGTCAGCGACTCGCCTTCGCAGACGACGGCCGGTGCGTCCGGCGCCTCCGCCGCCCGGGCCTGAAAGAGTTCGTGGATGCACGACGACTGCGGGTAATCCGCATCCGTCCGGTTCCACTCCTCCAGCACCTGCGTACGCTCTTCCGCGGACAGCATGGACAGCCGCTCCACGCGCTGCCCGTCATCCGCCACCATCTGCTCCAGCACGCGCCGCAGGTAGCCGCCCCAGCGCTCCACCGTCGCCCTGTCGAAGAGCGACGTGGCGTACGTCAGATCGCCGGTGATGCGGCCCCCCGTCTCCCGCAGCGCGAGCGACAGATCGAACTTGGCCTGCGTTTCAAAGGTGCCGGACCGCATGCCGCCCACCGCCAGCCCCTGGAGCGAGGAGCCGTCTCCCTCGGGGACGTTCTGCCAGGCGAAAGTCACCTGAAAGAGGGGAGAATGCGCCAGGCTGCGGGTGGGGCGGATGAGCTCCACCACTTGCTCAAAGGGGATGTCCTGCTGGTGCTGCGCCTCCAGCGCCCGCGTGCGGACGCGGGCCAGCAGCTCCGCCACGGTCGGCGCGCCGGACAGGTCCGTGCGCACGGCCAGCGTGTTGACGAAGAAGCCGATCAACCCCTCCGTCTCCCGCCGTTCACGCCCGGCCATGGGCGTGCCGATCACCACGTCGTCCTGCCCCGAAAGGCGGCCCAGCACCGTCGCCCAGCCCGCCAGCAGCGTCATGAAGAGCGTGGTGCCGTGCCGCAGCGAGAGGGCCTTGAGCCCCGCCGTCAGCTCCTCGTCCAGGCCCACCCACAGCCGCTCGCCCGTGTGGTCCACGTGCGCGGGGCGCGGGCGGTCCGTGGGAAGCTCCAGCAGCTGCGGCACCCCGGCGAGCGTGCGCTTCCAGAAGTCCGCCTGCTTCGCGATTCCCTCGCCCTCCACGCGCCGCCGCTGCCACGCCGCATAGTCCGCGTACTGCACGGGGAGCGGCGGCAGCTCCGCCTGACGGCCTTCGCGCGCGGCGGCGTAGCCCGCGGACAGCTCGCGGGTGAACACCCCCTTGGACCACGCGTCGCTGACCATGTGGTGCAGGGTCACCAGCAGCACGTGGTCGTCCGCGGCCAGGCGCACCAGGCGTCCGCGGATGAGCGGGCCGTGCCGCAGGTCGAACGGCGCGCGCACCTCCTCGGCGATCACCCGGCGCAGCTCCGCATCGAGGTCCGCCGCGCCCTCCAGGTCGTGCTCCCCCAGCTGGATGCCGCTCCCTTCCACCGGTGCGATGCGCTGCTCGGGCACGCCGTCCACCTCCGCGAACGTGGTGCGCAGGGCCTCGTGGCGGGCCACGATGCCGTCCAGCGCACGCACCAGCGCCGCCCGGTCCACACCGCCCCGCAGCCGCATGCGCACGGGGATGTGGTACGTGCTTCCCAGGTCGCCCAGCTGCTCCACGAACCACAGCCCCTGCTGCGCAAACGACAGCGGCAGCCGCTCCGTGCGCGGCACCGGCTGGATGGGCGCCAGCTCCGAATCACCCCGCACGAGGTCGCGGGCGCGCGCCATCTGCAGAAGCTTGCGGCGCTCGGCCAGGGTCAGTTCGGTCACGTCGGACTTCATCGGTTGGGCGTCCCGTTCGGTCGGGTGGATCGCAAAGGCATGAACGTTCCCCCGGCCGGGCATGCGGCCGGGGGAACGTGTTCGTTCTTGTCGCGGAGCATCATCCCGCGCCGGACTCGCGGAGCATGGCCATCAGCTGCGCCATCTCTTCCGGGTCCACCTGGGCCAGCTGCGCGTCCAGGATCTCCTGCGCAAAGTCCTTGAGGACGGGACGCGTGAACAGATCGCCCAGGGCCACCTGCACCTCCAGCACCTGCCGCACGCGGGACACGACCTGCACGGCGGAAAGCGAGTGCCCGCCGAGTTCAAAGAAGTTGTCCCACCGGCCCACCCGCTCTACCCGCAGCACCTCCGCCCAGATCTCCGCGAGGGCCTGCTCCGTCTCGTCGGCGGGGGCCTCGTACGCCCGCGTGGCGTACGCATCGCCCTCGGGGGCGGGGAGGGCGCGGCGGTCCAGCTTGCCGTTGGGCGTCCGCGGCCACTGCTCCACCCGCACGTACGCGGCGGGAACCATGTACCCGGGCAGCGACTCGCCCAGGTGCGCGCGGAGCGTTTCCGCATCCACCGCATCGCCCAGCCAGTACGCCACCAGCCGCGGTTCGCCCTCCGCGTCCTCGCCGACCATGACCACCGCCTCGCGCACGGCATCGTGCGCCGCCAGCCGCGCCTCGATCTCGCCCGGCTCGATGCGGTAGCCGCGCACCTTGACCTGCGTGTCCAGACGGCCCAGGAACTCCAGCGTTCCGTCCGCCCGCCACCGCGCCCGGTCGCCGGTGCGGTACAGCCGCGCTCCCGGCTCACCAAAGGTGTCGGGGATGAACTTTTCCGCCGTCTGCCCCGCCGCGTTCTGATAGCCGCGCCCGACGGGCGTTCCGCCGATGTGTACCTCGCCCGCCACGCCGATCGGCACCGGGCTCCCCGTGCGGTCCAGCAGGTAAATGCGCCCGTTCGGGATCGGCCTGCCGACGGGCACCGGCTCCGTCAGGTAGATGGACAGGTCCGGCGCGAGGCGATGGTACGTGACGATCCCGGAGCACTCGGTGGGGCCGTACAGGTTGACCAGTTCTGGCCGCGGCTCCGGCAACTCCATCAGCTTGCGCGGCTGCACCGCCTCGCCCACCAGGACGGCCGTGCGCAGACCCGCCAGCGCGCCATCCGCGTCCGCTTCCACAAGAGCCTGGAATGCGGAGGGCGTGCAGTTCACCAGCCGGATGCCGCCGGACGCGATCTGCCCCACGATCCCCGCCGGGTCGAACGGTTCGGCGGCAAGGTGCAGCTGCCCGCCCGCGAAGAGCGGAGCGAACAGGTTGCGGTACGTGCCGTCGAAGCTGAACGACATCACGAGCAGCACGGCGTCGCGATCGGTGATCCCGAACTCGCGGCCGTACCAGTGGATCAGGTTCAGCGCCTTGTGGTGGATGGACGGAACGCCCTTGGGCCGCCCCGTGGAGCCCGACGTGTACGTCACGTATGCCGGGTGCTGCGGCGTGAGGCCGCCGCGATCCAGATCCGTCTCCGGCGCGTCCGCCCACGCCAGCGCGGCCGCGTCCAGCTCCAGCACGGGGACGTCGCGGCCCAGCGCGGACAGAGTGGCGGCGACGTTCGCCATCACCGAGCCCTGCGCCAGAACGGCCGCGGGGGCGCTGTCCGCCAGCATGTACTCCAGCCGCTCGCGGGGGTAACCCGGATCCAGCGGGACGAACACGCCGCCCGCCTTCATGATCCCCAGCAGCCCTTCCACCATCGCCGTGCTGCGCTCCACGCTCAGCCCCACGCGCACGTCCGGTCCCACGCCGCGCGTCCTGAGATAGTGCGCCAGCCGGTTGGCGCGGCGGTTCAGTTCGCCATACGTCATCCGCTCACCGCGGGCGGAGACGAGGGCGACGGCGTCCGGCGTGCGCGCCGCCTGCGCCTCGAACAGCTCGTGGATGCACGAGTCCGCCGGGTAGGCGGCTTCCGTGCGGTTCCACTCCTCCACCACCAGGGCGCGCTCGGCGTCGGGCAAGAAGGAAATCTGGTCGAGCCGCTGCGACGGGTCCGCCGCCATTTCGCGCAGCACGCGGCCCAGGTAGCCCGCCCAGCGCTCCACGGTGGCCGGATCGAAGAGCGCCGTCGCGAACGTCACGCCGCCGGCGATCCCTCCGTCCGCCTCCCACAGCGTGAGCGACAGATCGTACTTGGACTGCACCTGCACGGCACCTCCGCGCACCCGGCCCGCCGCCACCCCCGCCAGCGACACCCCGTCCCCATCGGGCACGTTCTGCCAGGTGAACATCGCCTGGAAGAGCGGGTTGTGGGCAAGGCTGCGCGCCGGGTCCACCAGGTTCACCACCTGCTCAAACGGGATGTCCTGGTTCTGCTGCGCCTCCAGCGCCCGCGCCTTGGCCGTCTCCAGCAGCTCCGCCACCGTCCGCGGCCCGGACACGTCCAGCCGCAGCGCCAGCGTGTTGACGAACAGGCCGATCAGCCCCTCGATCTCCTGGCGCCCGCGCCCGGCCATGGGAGTGCCGATCACGACGTCCTCCTGCCCGGAAAGGCGGCTGAGCAGCACGGCCCACCCCGACAGCAGCGTCATGAAGAGCGTGGTGCCGTGGCGCCGGCTCAGCGCCTTGAGCGCCGCCGTCTCGTCCGGGTCCAGCACCATCCGCACACGCGCGCCGGCGGGCTCCACCCGGGCCGGCCGCGCGCGGTCGGTGGGCAGCTCCAGCAGCTCCGGGGCGCCGGTCAGTGTGCGCGTCCAGTAGTCCGCCTGCTCGCGCAGCACGTCGCCCTCCACCCAGCGGCGCTGCCACGCCGCGTAGTCCGCGTACTGAAGCGGCAGCGCGGGCAGGCCCGCGTCACGCCCCTCGCGGAAGGCGGCGTAGAGGGCGGAAATCTCCCGGGTGAGCACCTCCATGGACCACCCGTCGCTGACGATGTGGTGCATGGTCAGCATCAGCACGTAGTCCTCATCCGCCAGCCGGGCCAGCCGCCCGCGGATGAGCGGCCCCCGCTCCAGGTCAAAGGGCGCCTCCGCTTCGGCCACCATCAGCCGGTGCAGTTCGGCGTCCGCGTCGGCCGTGCCGGCCAGGTCGTGCTCGCGAAGCAGGAACCCGGCGTCCGGCGGGGCGATGCGCTGCTCCGGAATGCCGTCCGTCTGCGCGAAGGTGGTGCGCAGCACCTCGTGGCGCGCCACCACCGCGTCCAGCGCGCGCAGCAGCGCCCCGCGGTCCAGCGCCCCGCGCAGGCGCAGGCGGTGGGGGATGTGAAAGGTGTTTCCCTGATCGGACAGCTGCTCCAGGAACCACAGCCGCTGCTGCGCGAACGAGAGCGGGATGGCGCCGTCGCGCGGGATTCGCTCGATGGACGGCAGCGCCGTACGCGCGGACCGTCCCGCCTCCAGCGCAAAGTCGCCGAGCACGGGCCGGGCGAACACCTCGCTCAGCGCGATCTCCACGCCCAGCGCCTGCCGCACCCGCGACACCACCTGCACGGCCAGGAGGGAGTGCCCGCCCAGCTCGAAGAAGTCGTCCTGGCGGCCCACCCGGTCCACGCGCAGCACCTCGGCCCAGATCTCCGCCAGCGCCTGCTCGGCGTGTCCCACCGGCGCCTCGTACGCGCGGGCGGACGAAGCGTGGTCGGGCGCGGGAAGGGCACCGCGGTCCACCTTGCCGCTGGGCGTGAGCGGCAGCGCGTCCAGCCGCACGAAGGTGGCGGGAACCATGTAGTCCGGAAGGCGTGCACCCACGTGCGCCCGCAGCGCGGCGTTCTCCACCGCGGCGTCCGCCAGGCAGTACGCCACCAGCCGCCGGTCGCCGGGCGCGTCTTCGCGGACGATGACCACCACCTCGCGCACGCCCGGATGCTCCCGAAGCCGCGCCTCAATCTCGCCCAGCTCCACGCGGAAGCCGCGCACCTTGACCTGGAAGTCGTTGCGCCCCAGGAACTCCATCATTCCGTCCGGCAGCCAGCGGCCCAGGTCGCCGGTGCGGTACAGCCGCGCCCCCGGCTCCGTCCCGAACGGGTCGGGGACGAAGCGCTCCGCGGTCAGCGCCGGGCGGTCCAGGTAGCCGCGGCACACGCTGTCCCCGCCGATGAACAGCTCGCCCGTAACGCCCACCGGGACGGGGCCGCCGGCCGCGTCCAGCAGGTACACGCGCGAGTTGGCGGTCGGGCGGCCGATGGGCACCGTGGCGCGCGCCTGCTCCGGCCCGCAGTGCATGGCCGTCATCGCCGTGGCGGCCTCGCTGGGACCGTACGTGATGTGCAGCGCCGTCCCCGGCAGCCGCTCCAGCAGGCGGGTGAGCCCGATGCCGGGAAGCGCCTCGCCGCCCACCAGAAGCTGCCGCAGCGACGTGCACCGCTCCAGCAGCGGGTGCTCCAGCATCACCAGCAGCATGGAGGCGTTCATGTTCATCGTGGTCACGCCTTCGGCGCGGATCACGTCCACCAGGTAGTCCGGATCGCGCTGGCCGCCCGGACGCGCCATGGCCACCCGCGCGCCCACGCTCCAGGGGAGGAACATCTCGCGGATGTGCCCGTCGAAGCTGAGCGACGTCTTGCACAGCACCACGTCATCCATCCCCAGCGTCCACTCCCGCGCGCCCCAGACCAGCCGGTTCACCAGGCAGCCGTGGTGGTTCATCACCCCCTTGGGCCTGCCCGTGCTGCCGGAGGTGTAGATGCAGTAGACCAGGTGCTCCGGATGAACATCCGTGCGCGCCGGGTTGGTTTCCGGCCGGTCCGCCCATGCGTGCGCGTCCGTCTCGATGCGGATGACGGGGATGGCGCTTCCCTCCGTCAGTCCATCCACCAGCGACTCGGGGACGCCGGACGAAAGAAGGGCGGCGGGATGGCTGTCCTCCACCATGAAACGCAGGCGGTCCGCCGGGTAATCCGGGTCCAGCGGCACGTACGCGCCGCCCGCCTTGAGCACGGCCAGCACGCCGGCGGCCATCTCCAGCCCGCGCTCCATGCACAGCCCCACCAGGACGTCGGGACCGACGCCGAGCCCGATGAGGTGATGCGCCAGCCGGTTGGCCCGCGCGTTCAGTTCCGCGTAGGTGAGCGTCCCGTCTTCTCCGTTGACCGCGATCGCATCCGGCGTGCGCTCCACCTGCTGCTCGAACAGCTGGTGCGTGCACAGCTCGCGCGGATACGGCGCGTCGGTGCGGTTCCACGCCTCCAGCACCCGCGTGCGCTCCTCGTCCGGCAGGAGCGCCAGGCGATCCACGCTCTGGTGTTCATCCGCGGCCATCTCCCGCAGCACGCGCCGCAGGTAGCCCGCCCACCGCTCCACCGTCTCCCGGTCGAAGAGCGCCGTGGCGTACTTCAGGCTGCCGACGACGCGGTCGCCGGCTTCGCGCAGGGTGAGCGACAGATCGAACTTGGCCCGGATGTCCACCATCTCCGCGCCCACGCCGCCCACGTCCAGCCCCGGCAGCGAAATCCCGCCGCCCCGGGGCGTGTTCTGCCAGGTGAACATCACCTGAAAGAGCGGGGCGTGCGACAGGCTGCGCGCCGGGTCCACGCGCTCCACCACCTGCTCAAAGGGGATGTCCTGGTGATGCTGCGCGCCCAGCGTGCGCTCCTTCACCCGCTCCAGCAGCGCGCCCACGGCGGGCGCGTCCGTCATCTCCACGCGCACGGCCAGCGTGTTGACGAAGAAGCCGATGAGCCCTTCGATCTCCCGCCGCCCGCGGCCGGCCGCGGGGGTGCCGATCACCACGTCGGCCTGCCCGGAAAGCCGGCCCAGCACGGCCGCCCACCCCGCCATGAGCGTCATGTACAGCGTGGTGCCGTGCCGGCGGGAAAGCGCCTTGAGCCCCGCCGTGAGTTCCGCGTCCAGCTCCACCCCCAGCACCGCCCCCGCGTGGTCCGTGCGCGCCGGGCGCGGGCGGTCGGTGGGCAGGGCCAGCAGTTCCGGCGCGCCGCCCAGCGTGCGCGTCCAGTACTCCTCCTGGTCGCGCAGCACCTCGCCCTCCACCCAGCGCCGCTGCCACGCCGCGTAGTCCGCGTACTGCACCGGCAGCGCGGGCAGACCCGCGTCCCGCCCGTCGCGGTGGGCGGCGTACAGCGCGGCGAGTTCGCCGCTGAGCACCCCCATGGACCATCCGTCGCTGACGATGTGGTGCATGGTCAGCAGCAGCACGTGGTCGTCGTCCGCCATGCGGATGAGCCGGCCGCGGATGACGGGCCCGTGCTCCAGGTCGAACGTCGCGGCCATCTCCCGCCCCGTCACCCGCCCGAGCTCCGCCTCCGCGTCCTCCCGCCCGCGCAGGTCGTCCTCCGCCACGCGCATCCCGGCGTCCGCGGGCGCGATGCGCTGCTCCGGGATGCCGTCCACCCGGGCGAACGTCGTCCGCAGCGCCTCGTGCCGGGCGACCAGGCCGTCCAGCGCGTGCAGCAGCGCCTCCCGGTCCAGCGCGCCCCGCAGCCGCAGGCGCAGGGGGATGTGGTACGCCGCGCCCATCCCGCCCAGCTGCTCCAGGAACCACAGCCGCTGCTGCGCGAACGAGAGCGGAAGACGGTCGTCCCGGTCCGCCCGGTCGATAGGCGGAAGCTCCGACCGCGCCGCCGTTTCCAGCTCGCGCGCGAAGTCGCTGAGCACGGGCCGCGCGAACAGCTCGCCCAGTTCCACCTCCACCCCCAGCACCTGCCGCACGCGGCTAATCACCTGCACCGCCAGCAGCGAGTGCCCGCCCAGCTCGAAGAAGTGGTCGTGCCGCCCCACCCGCTCCGTGCGCATCAGCTCCGCCCAGATCCCGGCGACGACAGCTTCCGTGTCCGTGACCGGTGCCTCGTAGCCGCGGATGGCAAAGGCGTCGCCCGCGGGCGCGGGGAGCGCCTTGCGGTCCAGCTTGCCGGTGGGCGTCAGCGGCCACGCGGCCATGTGCACGAAGGCCGCGGGAACCATGTACTCCGGAAGCGCCTCGCCCAGGTGCGCGCGCAGCGACTCCACGGGCGCGGGCTCGTCCGCGACGTAGTAGGCCACCAGCCGCCAGTCGCCGGGCGCTTCCTCGCGCGCCACCAGGGCCGCCTCGCGCACGGCGGGGTGCTGCACCAGGCGGGACTCGATGTCGCCCAGCTCCACCCGGAAGCCGCGGATCTTGATCTGGAAGTCGTTGCGGCCCAGGTACTCCACCGCGCCGTCCGGCATCCACCGGCACAGGTCTCCCGTGCGGTACAGCCGGGAGCCCGGCTCGCCGAACGGGTTGGGGATGAAGCGCTCGGCCGTGAGCGCGGGGCGGTTCCAGTAGCCGCGCCCCAGCGCCGTTCCGCCGATGAACAGCTCGCCCGCCACGCCCCGCGGCACCGGCTGGCCCTGCCCGTCCAGCACGTACAGCCGCGTGTTGGCGATGGGAAAGCCGATGGGCACCACGTCGCCCGTGGGCGGCGCCGGCGCGCAGTACCAGTACGAGACCTCGCCCCCCTCGGTGGGCCCGTACCAGTTGAGCAGCGCGGCGTCGGGAAGCAGCTCGCGAAAGCGCCGCACCAGCGCCGGCGGAAGCGCCTCGCCGCTGCAGTACACGCGGCGCAGCCCGGTGCACGACGCCGCCCCCGGCTCTTCCATGAAGAGGGGGAGCATGGAGGGGACGAAGTGGATGTCCGTCACCGCCTTCTCCTGTACGGTGCGCACCAGGTACGCGGGGTCCCGGTGGCCGTCCGGCCGGGCCAGCAGCAGCCGTGCGCCGGTAAAGAGCGGCCAGAACAGCTCCCACACCGACACGTCAAAGGCGTACGTGGTCTTCTGCAGCAGGATGTCGCCGGGGCCCATGCCGTGCTCCGCCTGCATCCACAGCATGCGGTTCACCACGCCGCGGTGCCCCATCATCACCCCCTTGGGGCGCCCGGTGGAGCCCGACGTGTACATCACGTACATCAGGTGATTCGCCGTCAGCCCGCCGCGCGGGGGATCCGTGTCCGGCCGGTCCGTCCAGGCCGCGGCGTCCGCGTCCAGCGAAAAGACGGGAACCGTCAGCCCCGCGAACCGGTCGCGGAGCGCGGACTGGGTGAGGAGCACGGCGGGGGCGCTGTCCTCCAGCATGTAGCGCAGCCGGTCTTCCGGGTATCCCGGGTCCAGCGGCACGTACGCGCCCCCCGCCTTGAGCGCGGCCAGCAGCCCCACCACCATCTCCGGCGACCGTTCCACGCACAGCCCCACGCACACGTCCGGGCCCACGCCGCGCTCCGCCAGAAAGTGCGCCAGCCGGTTGGCGCGCGCGTTCAGCTCGCGGTACGTCATCGTTCCGCCGTCCCACGCCAGCGCCACCACCTCCGGCGTGCGCGCCGCCTGCGCCTGCACCAGCTCGTGGACGGCGGCGTCCGCGGGGAAATCGGCGTCGGTGGCGTTCCATCCCTCCACCACCTGCCACCGCTCCGCCTGGGAAAGCATGGGCAGCCGGTCCACGCGCCCGTCCTCCGCGGCGGCCATGGCGTGCAGAATGCTGCGCAGGTAGCCGGCGTGCCGCTCCACCGTTTCCCGGTCAAAGAGCGCGGTGGCGTACTCCACCTGCCCGGAAATGCGGCCGTCCACTTCGCGCAGGGAAAGCGTCAGGTCGAACTTGGAGCTCCCCGCGGCCGACGGGCCCTTCACCCCGCCCAGCGTGAGCCCGGGGAGTTCCAGCGCCCGCGCGCCCGCGCCCCCGCTCTGCCAGGCGAAGAGCACCTGGAAGACGGGCGGATACGCCATGCTGCGCGCGGGCTGCACCCGCTCCACCACCTGCTCAAAGGGGATGTCCTGGTTCTGCTGGGCCTCCAGCGCCGCCGTGCGCGCCCGCCCCAGCAGCTCTCCCACCGTGGGCGCGCCGGACAGGCCGATGCGCAGCGGGAGGGTGTTGAGGAAAAAGCCGATCAGCCCCTCGATCTCGCGCCGCCCGCGGTTGGCCGACGGGGTGCCGATCACCACCTCCGCCTGGCCGCTGAGCCTGCCCAGCACCGCGGCCCAGCCGGCCAGCACCGTCATGAAGAGGGTAGTGCCGTTCCGCCGGCTCAGCGCCCGCAGCGACTCCGCCAGTTCGTCGTCCAGCTCCACCGGAAGCACCGCGCCGGCAAAGTCCTGCCGCGCGGGGCGCGGGCGGTCGGTGGGCAGCTCCAGCAGCTCCGGCGCGCCGTCCAGCGTGCGCGTCCAGTACGCCGCCTGCCCCTCCAGCACCTCGCCCTCCACCCAGCGCCGCTGCCACGCCGCGTAGTCCGCGTACTGCACGGGGAGCGCGGGGAGGCCCGCGTCCCGCCCGTCGAGACGGGCGGCGTAGAGCGCGGACAGCTCGCCGAACAGCACCCCGCCGGACCAGGCATCGCTGACCACGTGGTGGCGGGTGAGCAGGAGCACGTGGTCGTCCGCGGCCAGGCGCACCAGGCGGCCGCGGATCAGCGGCCCCCGCTCCAGGTCGAAGGGCGTATCCGCCTCCTCCGCCATCACCCGGCGGAGCCCGGCTTCCGCGTCCGGCTCCCCTTCCAGGTCGTACCGCACCAGGTGGAAGCCGGCGTCCGCCGGGGCGATCCGCTGCTCCGGAAGGCCGTCCACCTCCGCGAACGCCGTGCGCAGCGCCTCGTGCCGGGCCACGAGATCGTCCAGTGCGCCCGCCAGCGCGGCGGCGTTCAGCGCGCCCCGCAGGCGCAGGGCCGAGCGGATGTGATAGGTGTTCCCCAGCCCGCCCATCCGCTCCAGAAACCACAGCCGCTGCTGCGCAAAGGAAAGGGGAAGGCGGCCTTCGCGGTCCGCGGGCTCGATGGGCGGCAGCTCCGCCCGCGACCCCGTCTCCAGCCCCCGGGCGAAGTCGCCCAGCACGGGGCGGGTGAACAGCTCGCCCAGCGCGACCTGCACCCCCAGCGCCTGCCGCACGCGCGAGATCACCCGCACGGCCAGCAGCGAGTGCCCGCCCAGCTCAAAGAAGCTGTCCCGCCGCCCCACCCGCTCCACGCCCAGCACCTCGGCCCAGATCGCGGCCAGGATCTCTTCCACGTCCCCGGCGGGCGGCTCGTAGGCGCGCACCACGTAGGCGTCGCCCTCCGGAGAGGGGAGCGCCCCGCGGTCCACCTTGCCGTTGGGGGTGAGGGGGAGCGCGTCCAGCCGCACGTACGCCGCGGGGACCATGTAGTCCGGCAGCGTCTCGCTCACCCGCGCCCGCAGCACGTCGGCGCCGACCTCGCCGCCCACCACGTACGCCACCAGCCGCTGCTCGCCCGGCGCGTCCTCGCGCACCAGCACCACCGTTTCGCGCACGGCGGGGTGCCCCAGCAGCCGCGCCTCGATCTCGCCCAGCTCCACGCGAAAGCCGCGCAGCTTCACCTGGTGGTCGTCGCGCCCCAGGAACTCCAGCGTTCCGTCCGGCAGCCAGCGCGCGCGGTCGCCGGTGCGGTACATGCGCGCGCCCGGCTCCCCCGCGAACGGGTCCGCCACGAAGCGCTCCGCCGTCATGTCCGGGCGGCCCAGGTAGCCGCGCGCCAGCTGCGCGCCGCCGATGCACAGCTCGCCCGCCGCGCCGGTCGGCACCGGCTCGCCGCGGCCGTCCAGCACGTACGCGCGCGTGTTGGCCACCGGCCGGCCCAGCGGCAGGCGGTCGTGCAGCGCCTCCGGCCGGGCGCGGGCCGCGGTGACCGCCACCGTCGTTTCCGTGGGGCCGTACATGTGATACAGGGCCGCGCCCGGCAGCCGCTCGTAAAAGCGCTGCGCCAGCGCGGGCGAAAGCACCTCGCCGCCGCACATGACGCGGGTGAGCGTGGTGCACGAGCCCGCGTCCGGGTGCTCCAGCAGCGCCTGCAGCAGCGTGGGAACGCAGTGGATCACCCCCACGCCCTCGCGGGTGATGATCTCCACCAGCGCGGCCGGATCGTTCGCGCCCCCCGGCCCCGCCATCACCACGCGCGCGCCCACCGCCAGCGCCCAGAACAGCTCGCGGACCGAGACGTCGAAGCTCAGCGAAATGCGCTGCAGCACCGCCTCGTGCGCGCCCAGCGACCAGGTGCGCTGCGCCCACGCCAGCTGGCTGGCCACGGCGCGGTGCGGCACGACGACGCCCTTGGGCGTGCCGGTGGAGCCGGAGGTGTAGATGACGTAGGCCGCGTGCTCCGCCGTGAGCGCGCCGCGCGCGGGGTTGGTGTCCGCCTCCGACGCCCACGCCGGAGCGGGGGCATCCAGCTCCAGCACCGGCACGCCCGCGCCTTCCACGCGGTCGCGCAGGGCCCGCTGCACCAGCACCGCGGCCGGCGCGCCATCCGCCAGCATGTACGCCAGCCGCTCCGGCGGATACGTGGGGTCCAGCGGCACGTACGCGCCACCCGCCTTGAGCACCGCCAGGAGGCCGACCATCGTCTCCAGGCCACGCTCCGCGCACACGGCCACGCGCGCGTCCGGCCCCACGCCCAGCGAGCGGAGGTGGTGCGCCAGGCGGTTGGCGCCCGCGTTCAGCTCGCCGTAGGTGAGGCGCCCGCCTTCGTAGACCACCGCCGTGGCGTCCGGCGTACGTTCCGCCTGCGCTTCAATCAGTTCGTGGATGCACGCGCCGCGCGGGTAGTCCGCCTCCGTACGGTTCCACTCCTCCAGCACCCGCGCGCGCTCCTCGGCGGGCATGATGGCCAGTCGGTCGACGCGCTGACCCTCGTCCGCCGCCATCTGCTCCAGCACCCGCCGCAGGTAGCCGGTGTACCGCTCGATCGTCTCCCGGTCAAAGAGCGCGGTGGAGTAGGTGATGCCGCCGGCGATGCCGTCGTCGTACTCCCACATGGAGAGCGACAGGTCCAGCTTGGCCGTCGTCAGCCGGTCGCCGCCCATCCCCGACACCGCCAGCCCCGGCAGCCCCGGCCCGCCCTCCCCGGAGGAGGTGTTCTGCCAGACGAACAGCACCTGGAACAACGGGTGGTGCGACAGGCTGCGGACGGGATCCACCCGCTCCACCACCTGCTCAAAGGGGATGTCCTGATGGTGCTGGCCGTCCAGCACCCGCGCCTTCACCCGCGCCAGCAGCTGCGCCACCGTCGGCGCGCCGGACAGGTCCACGCGCACGGCGAGGGTGTTGACGAAGAAGCCGATCAGCCGTTCGATCTCCCGCCGTCCCCGCCCCGCCGACGGCGTGCCCAGCATCACGTCCTCCACACCCGCGAGCCGGCCCAGCACCACGGCCCAGGCGGCCAGCAGCGTCATGTACAGCGTGGCCCCGTGCCGCCGCGACAGCGCCTTGAGCTCCGCCGTCAGCGCCGCGTCCAGCATCATGTCCACGCGCGCGCCCGTGTGGTCGATCTCCTGCGGGCGCGGGCGGTCGGCGGCCACCTCCAGCAGCTCCGGCGCACCGGACAGCGTCCGCGTCCAGTAGTCCGACTGCTCGCGCAGAACGTCGCCCTCCACCCACTGCCGCTGCCACGCCGAGAAGTCGGCGTACTGCACCGGCAGCTCGGGAAGCGCCGCCTCCGTCCCGTTCGCGTACGCGCCGTACAACGCGGACAGCTCGCCGAAGAACACTCCGGTGGACCAGCCGTCGCTGACCACGTGGTGCATGGTCACCAGCAGCGCGTGATCGTCCTCCGCCAGCCGGATGAGCCGGCCGCGCACCAGCGGACCGTGCTCCAGGTCAAAGCGCGCGCGCGCTTCCTGAAAGGTCAGCCGGGCGAGCTCCGCATCCGCGTCCGCTTCGGCGAGTCCGCTCAGGTCGTGCTCCTCCAGGCGGAATCCGGAGTCCGCGGGCGCGATGCGCTGCTCCGGAACGCCATCCACCTGCGCGAACGTGGTCCGCAGCACCTCGTGCCGGGCCACGATCCCGTCCAGCGCACGGCCCAGCGCCGCCCGGTTCAGCGGGCCCTGCAGGCGCAGGCGCTTGGCGATGTGGTACGTGCTGCCCAGGTCCCCCAGCTGCTCCAGAAACCACAGCCGCTGCTGCGCAAAGGAGAGCGGAATGCGCTCCTCCCGCGGCGTGCGGCCAATGGACGGAAGCTCCCAACCCTTGCGTTCGAGGTCGCGGGACAGAGCGATCTTCAGAAGCCTGCGGCGCTCGGCCAGCGTGAGGTTGGTCAGGGTCGGATCGGAGCTCATGAGCGCTGCTTTGAGGATGGGTTGTCGTTCCCGGCCGCACGCCGCGGGGGGCGTGGGCGGGGGAGCCGGGCGGGTCCGGTCCGTTGCCGCGACCGGGTGTTGGCGTCGGGGAGCACGGGCGGGCGAACAGGCCGCTCACGGCGGCCTGCCCCGGTCGCGGGGCGGTCTGGGCCAGAAGCAGATCAGCGGGGACGGCGGCGGGAATCCCGTTGCGCGTCCCCGCTCGTCGCGACCCGCCTTCGCATGGGGCTCGGCAGGTGGGTGCCCGCGCGCCTGGATGGCCGGGCGTACCGCGCCTGCCTTGTGTCGTGTGTCTAGATCCGGCGCCAAATGTCAGCGGCCGGGGCGCGCGCGTTTCCGTCGTTCGCGCCGCCTGTTTCCCCCGCTGCGCCGGTCCCCGCGGGTGGCGCGGCAGTCGTGGCAGCCGTCCTGCTCGTGCGTTCGCCTGCCTCGGCGCACAGGGGAGTGCACCGTCGGCCGCGCAACCGGAAGAGGGGGCCACCCTGGAGGAGTGGGTGGATGGAAGCCCAAGTATAACTGGCGGATAACATTACTTCAACCGTCCCCCGCGGCGCGCGGGGCCAGAGCCCGCGCGGCTCCCCGGTCCCCCCGCGCGCGCCGGACCTTCTCCGCACGCGCCAGATGCCGCCTGCCCTCCGCGTCCCCCGCCGGGCAGCCCGAGCGCCTGAAACGAGGCGGAGCCTGCACCTGCGCGGAATTCCGAAGTGCATATACGTGGCGTATAATGAGCGGTAGAAGCGCCGTCTTTCAGGGATCGCGATCAGGTGGATGATGTGCCGGAGCCGGCGTTCGCGCCGTGCGCCGTCATCCCGCCCGCGCTCGCCCCGAACCCACGGAATCGCGAGCCCGGGATGGACGACGCCCCGCGAACACGGGCGAAGCTTCCCCCGCACGGAAGCCTCGCGCCCCGTGTGAGTTCTCCCCCTCTCCGTGCGGCAGTTTTGCACGGGGAGGGGCGGGGGGGAGGGGCCTCCCGGCCTGCCGCCGAACAAGGCTTTCCGCAACAAGCTGCACTCGTCGGTTCAGCGGTTCAGCGGATCGTCGGACATCCGATGTTGGACCACACGACAAAGGGCCGGACCCCGCCACGGGGTCCGGCCCTTTGTCCTGATCCTCACTCCGGAACCGAACCCGGAGCCGGTCTCCCGGGGGAGACGCCAGCGAATCCGCCGTTCACCTCCACCGCACCGCCGTCACGTCATCACGCCGTTACGCCGGGGTGCCGGTCTCCGCCGCCGCCCGCAGAATCCGGGTCAGCGCCTCGCCCAGCACGGCCGCGTTGGGCGCGCCCATCATGGACGAGTGCGTTCCCGGCACGGTCGTCAGCCGGAGCGATCCATCGGGGAGCAGGTCCCGCCAGCCGCGCGACGGGTCATCCATCAACCCCTCCTGCGCGGGAAAGAGGTCAACGGCCACGGGGAGCGGCCGGGGATGATAGCCCCGCACCGCCTCCTCGTTCAGGCGCCCGCGCTTGCGCGTCTCCCGGAAGTGCGCGGCCGTCACGTGAGCGGGAAGCCTGCCCTCCGCCCGCAGCCGGTCCACCTGCGCCTCCAGATCCGCATCCTCCGCCCCATCGGCGGACCCGTCCGCCTCGCTCAGACCGTCCGCCTCCGCCTCCGCCGCGTGCATGAGGCGGAAGTACTCCGGGGCGTACGTATCCAGCATCCCCACGAACTCCACCGTCTCGTTCTGGGCGATGAGCTGCGCGGCGGTCTCGTACGCCAGCACGCCGCCGAACGACCATCCCCCGACGCGGTACGGCCCGGCGGGCTGCACCTCGCGGATCATCCGCACCAGGCGCGCCGCCATCTGCTCCACCGTCCGCGGCTGCCCATCGGAAAAGGCCGGCGCCGGAAGCGCGTACACCGGCACGTCCGGGTGGATGTGCGGATGCAGCACCTGCGCGTAGGCGGTGGCCCCGGCGGCCGTGTACGCCAAGAAGAGCGGGCGCTCCGAACCCGCCGCGCGGACGGCAATGGCCCGGTCCGCCGGATCGGCGGCCTCCGGCGCGGCGATGCGCGCCGCCAGCGATTCCACCGTGGGATGGGAGAATACGTGCGTCAGGGGAAGCTCCACCCCCAGCGCCTGCCGCATCCGCCCGATCACCCGCACGGCCAGCAGCGAGTGCCCGCCCAGCGCAAAGAAGTTGTCCCAGCGGCCCACCCGCTCCACGCCCAGCACCTCCGCCCAGATCGCGGCCAGCGCCTGCTCCGCCTCGCCCACGGGCGCCTCGTACGCGTGGGCGCCCAGTGCCCCGCCCTCGGGGGCCGGCAGCGCCTTGCGGTCCAGCTTGCCGTTGGCCGTGAGCGGCCAGCGATCCATCCGCACGTACACCCCCGGCACCATGTACGAGGGGAGCGTCTCCCCCGCGTAGGCACGCAGCGCGTCCGCGCCGGCGCTCTCGTCGCCGGAAACGTACGCCACCAGCCGCGTGTCGCCCGGCGTGTCTTCGCGGGCCATGACCACGGCTTCGCGCACGCCCGGGTGCTCCGCCAGGCGCGCCTCGATCTCGCCCAGTTCAATGCGGAAGCCGCGCACCTTCACCTGGAAGTCGTTGCGCCCCAGGTACTCCAGCGTCCCGTCCGCCAGCCACCGCCCCAGGTCGCCCGTGCGGTACATCCGCGCCCCCGGCTGTCCGACGGGATCGGGAACGAAGCGCTCCGCCGTCAGTCCGGGGCGGCCCAGGTAGCCGCGCGCCACCCCCGTCCCGCCGATGCAGATTTCCCCCGCCACGCCGGCGGGCGCCGGGTCGCCGCGCCCGTCCAGCACGTACATCCGCGTGTTGGCCACGGGGGCGCCGATGGGCACCTGCGGCCGCGCCCCGGCCGCCGCGCCCACCCGCTGCGCGGACGACCAGATCGTGGTTTCCGTGGGGCCGTACACGTTCCACAGCGCACCCACGCGGTCGCGCAGGCGCCCGGCCAGGTCGGCCGGAAGCGCCTCGCCGCCGCAGAGGGCACGCAGCCCCGGCTGGCCCGTCCAGCCGCCTTCCAGCAGCAGCCGCCACGTCGCGGGCGTGGCCTGCATCACCGTGGCGCCGGACGCGGCGATGGCCTGCCGCAGCAGGACGGGATCCGCCGCCGCCGCGCGCGCCACCACCTCCACCCGCGCGCCGGTGACCAGCGGAAGGAACAGCTCCAGCGCCGAGATGTCGAACGACAGCGTGGTGACGGAAAGAAGCCGGTCGTCCGGCCCCATTCCCACCATCGTCCCCATGGACCAGAGAAGGTTGACGACGCCGCGGTGCAGGTTCATCACCCCCTTGGGCCGCCCGGTGGAGCCGGAGGTGTAGATGACGTACGCCAGGTGGTCCGCCGTCACCCCGGCGCGCGCCGGGTCGGTGGCCGGCCGGTCCGCCCAGTCGGCCGCATCCGCGTCCATCGCCACCACCGTGGGACCGGCGCCCGTGAAGAGCGCCGCCAGCGACGCCTGCGTCAGCAGCACCGCGGGGGCGCTGTCCCGCAGCACGTAGCGGAGCCGGTCTTCCGGGTGATCGGGGTCCATCGGCACGTACGCGCCGCCCGCCTTGAGGACGGCGAGGACGGCGACCACCATCTCCACCCCGCGCTCCACGCAGACGGCCACGCGCGACTCCGTCCCCACGCCCATCTCCCGCAGGTGATGCGCGAGGCGGTTGGACCGCGCGTTCAGCTCGGCACGGGTGAGCGAGCGGTTCCCGCCGGCGACCGCCACCGCGTCCGGCGCTTCCTGCACCCGCGCCTCGAACAGCTCGTGGATGCACGCATCGTCCGGGTACGCCGCGTCCGTCCGGTTCCACTCCTCCAGCACCCGCGCGCGCTCCCCGGCCGGGAGCACGTCGATTCTGCCCACGGCGCGCCCGGGCGCGCGCTCCAGCGCGTCCACCAGCCCCTCGAGCGCCCCGTGCATCAACGCGCACACCTGTGCGGCCTCCACCTGCGCCTTGACCTGCGCGGTGAGCGCCATCGCCTCGCCCAGGTCGTCCACGGACATCGTCAGCGGATAGTTGTTGCGCTCGCCGGAGCTTCTTCCCTTCCCGTCCGCCGCGGCGGGAGGCGCGGCCGCCTGCACGCTGTGGCGGTAGTTGAGCAGCGCGGTGAACAGCGGCGCCGGCGCCTCCACGCCGCTGCACCGCTGGGCCAGCGCCAGCGAGGCGTGCTCGTGGCGCATCAGCCCGGCCAGCAGCGCCTGCGTCTGCCGCACCGCCGCCTCCGCCCCCACTGCGCCGAGGCGAACGCGGACGGGAAGCGTGTTCATGAACGGGCCGATCACCCGCTCGGAGCCCTCGCCGCCCTGCATGCGCCCGAACAGCACCGTGCCGAACACCACGTCGTCCCGTCCCGACACCCGGGCCAGCACCTGCGCCCACGCCACGTGGCACAGCGTGGCCGCGCTCACCCCCAGCGCACGCGCGCGCTCCCGCAGCCGGGCCGCCAGCGCGCCCTGCACGTACAGCCGCGCCTCGTCGATGCCGGACCCGTCGCCGCGCGCGTCCAGCAGCCCGAACGGGGCCGTGGGCTCGTCCACGCCGCCCAGCATCTCCGTAAAGAACTGCCGATGCTCCTCCTGGCTCACGCCCAGCCGGGCCTGCGCCACGAAGTTGCGGAAGGGCAGCGGCGCGGGAAGCTGGTCGCCCCGCCCCTGCATCTGCGCCTGGATCTCCTGGCGCAGCACCTCGATGGCCGTGTGGTCCACCGTGAGGTGGTGGCGCAGCAGCAGAAGCAGCCAGCGCCCGTCCGCGCCGGGCGCGATGCACGCCCGCATCAGCGGCGCCCGGCGGATGTCCATGCGGTGCCAGCGCGGGTCCAGCCGGCGGTACAGCTGCCCGGCCACGTCGCCGTCCGCCGGATCGGCATCCACCTCCTCCACGGAAAGCGGAGCGTGGCGCCACACCACCTGCACCGGCTCCGGAACGTTCTCCCACACGATCGCGGTGCGCAGGATGTCGTGCCGCGCCATCACCGCGCTGAACGCTTCCAGGTACGCGTCCAGCCGCTCCCGGTCGGGAAAGGTGACGGGGTTGCCCAGCAGCAGGTACGGATCACCCTCCGTGGTGGCCAGGTGGTGGAAGAGAAAGCCTTCCTGCAGCGGGGCCAGCGGATAGATGTCCTGCACGTTGGCCGCGCCGCCCGGCACGTCCGCCACGATGCCGTCGATCTCCGCCTGCGTCAGCGACACCAGCGGCAGCATCGCCGGCGTGATGACGGGGCTCCCCTCGGGAATCCCGTTGGGCGGCACCTGCACGCCGGCGTGCTCGCCGCCCACCTCGGCCGCCAGCGCGGCCACCGTGGGCGCGGTGAACAGGGTGCGCACGTCGGCGTGCAGCCCCTGCGCCCGCATCCGCGCGATCAGCGTAACGGCCAGCAGCGAGTGCCCGCCCAGCTCAAAGAAGCCGTCGTGCCGGCCCACGCGCTCCACGCCCAGCACGTCGGCCCAGATCCCGGCCAGCGCCGTCTCCGTCTCCCCCACCGGCGCCTCGTACTCGCGGGACGCGTACGCATCCCCCTCCGGCGCGGGAAGCGCCCGGCGGTCCACCTTGCCGTTGGGGGTGAGCGGAAGCGCGTCCAGCCGCACGTACGCCGCCGGAACCATGTAGTCCGGCAGCCGCGCGGCCAGGTGAGCGCGCAGCACGTCCGCGCCGGCCGCCTCGTCGCCGGCCACGTACGCCACCAGCCGCTTGTCGCCCGGCGCGTCTTCGCGCACCAGCACCACGGCCTCGCGCACCGCCGGGTGCTCCGCCAGCCGCGCCTCGATCTCGCCCGGCTCGATGCGGAAGCCGCGCACCTTCACCTGGTGGTCCGTGCGCCCCAGGAACTCCAGCGTTCCGTCCATCCGCCACCGCACGCGGTCGCCGGTGCGGTACACCCGCGCACCCGGTTCCGCGGAAAACGGATCGGGGATGAAGCGCTCCGCCGTGAGCGCGGGGCGGCCCTGGTAGCCGCGCGCCAGCCCCGCGCCCCCGATGCACAGCTCGCCCGCCACGCCCCCCGGCACCGGCTCCAGCGCCCCGTCCAGCACGTAGACGCGGGTGTTGGAGATGGGACGCCCCAGCGGAATGCCGCGCGCGCCCTCCGACACCGACCGGATCTCGTGCGTGACGGCGAAGGTCGTCGTTTCCGTGGGCCCGTATCCGTTCAGCAGGTGCGCGGGCGCGCCGCCGCGCAGCACCCCGGCAATGACACGCGGGTCCAGCGCGTCGCCGCCCACGATCAGGCAGCGCAGCCGCCGCCACTCGTCGCGCAGCGCCTCCGCGTACTGGTTGAACAGGCCCACCGTGAGCCACAGGACGCTGACCTCGTGCGTC
Source organism: Longimicrobium terrae (assembly GCF_014202995.1). Classification (NCBI taxonomy): domain Bacteria; kingdom Pseudomonadati; phylum Gemmatimonadota; class Longimicrobiia; order Longimicrobiales; family Longimicrobiaceae; genus Longimicrobium; species Longimicrobium terrae. Next base: position 325,163 of record NZ_JACHIA010000004.1, on the reverse strand, counting down.
CGCAGCGCCAAGGCAAAGCGGCTCGGCTCCAGCAGCGTGTCCTGATCGATGACGACGATGCACCCGCCGTTCACCAGCGGCGCCCACACTTCCAGGGTGGACGCGTCGAAAGCCGGGTTGGCGGCAAAGGCCACGCGGTCGTCCGGGCCGAACTCCGCATATCCGTTGTTCACCACCAGCCGCCCGATGGACTGGTGCGCCACCATCACCCCCTTGGGCCGGCCGGTGGAGCCCGACGTGTACATCACGTACGCCAGGTGGCGCGACGTAAGTCCATCCACCGCCGGGTTGGTGGACGGACCGGAGGCCCACGCCGGCGCGTCCGCGTCCACCGCCAGCACCGGCACGTTCAGCCCGGCGAAGCGCTCCGCCAGCGCGCGCGTGGTCAGCAGCGCGGCCGGGGCGCTGTCCTCCAGCATCTCGCGCAGCCGCTCATCGGGGTACTCGGGGTCCAGCGGCACGTACGTTCCGCCGGCCTTGAGCACAGCCAGCTCCGCCTGCACCAGTTCCGCGGAGCGCGTCATCACCAGCGCCACGCGCACGTCGGGACCCACGCCCAGCGTGCGGAGGTGGTGCGCCAGCCGGTTGGCCCGTGCGTTCAGCTCCGCGTAGGTGAGCTGTTCATCACCAGAAACCACGGCCGCCGCGTCCGGCGTGCGCGCCGCCTGCCGCTCAAAGAGCGCGTGGACGCACGACCCGGCGGGGAAGTCCGCCTCCGTGCGGTTCCACTCCTCCAGCACCCGCGCGCGCTCGTCGCCCGCCATGAGCGCCAGCCGCGTGACGGGCCGGTTCTCATCCGCCACCATCTCGCCCAGCACGCGCTGCAGGTAGCCCAGCCAGCGCTCCACCGTCGCCCGCTCAAAGAGCGAGGTGGCGTACTCCACGCCGCCCGTGATCCACCCGTCCCACTCGATGAAGCTGAGGGAAAGGTCGAACTTGGCCGTGGTGTCCGCGGCAAAGGCTGAGGGAGCCGCGGGGGCCAGCGCCGGCCCGGAAAGCCCGGAGCCGTCCGCGGGCGCGTTCTGCCAGGCGAACAGCACCTGAAAGAGCGGCGTGTGCGACAGGCTGCGGACCGGGTCCACCCGCTCCACCACCTGCTCAAAGGGAATGTCCTGGTGCTGCTGCGCCTCCAGCGTCCGCTCCTTTACGCGGCCCAGCAGTTCCGCCACCGTGGGCGCGCCGGACAGGTCCATCCGCAGCGCCAGCGTATTGACGAAAAAGCCGATCAGCCCTTCGATCTCGCGCCGTCCGCGGTTGGCCGTCGGCGTGCCGATCACCACGTCGTCCTGGCCGGAAAGACGGGCCAGCACGGCCGCCCATCCCGCCAGAACCACCATGAACGGCGTGGTGCCGTGCCGCTGGGCCAGCGCCCGCAGCCCCGCCGTCAGCGTGCCGTCCAGCTGGATGCCGAACTGCGCGCCGGCGGGGTCCACCCGCGCCGGCCGGGGATGGTCCGCGGGCAGCTCCAGCAGCTCCGGGGCGCCCGCCAGCGTGCGCGTCCAGTAGTCCGCCTGCGCCTGCAGGGCCTCGCCCGCCACCCACGTGCGCTGCCACACCGCGTAGTCCGCGTACTGGATCTCCAGTTCGGGAAGCGGGTCCGGCTCCCCGGCGCGGAACGCCGCGTACAGCGCATCCAGTTCACGCGTAAGCACGCCGCTGGACCAGCCGTCGCTGACGATGTGGTGCATCGTGATCAGCAGCAGGTGATCGTCCGCGGCGAGGCGGATGAGGCGGCCGCGGATGAGCGGTCCCCGCTGCAGATCGAACGGCTCCGCGGACTCGTCCGCCAGCAGTTGGCGGAGTTCCGCGTCCTCGCGCCCCTCCAGATCGTGCTGCACCAGGCGGAAGCCGCTGTCCGCCGGGGCGATGCGCTGCTCCGGAACGCCGTTCACCTGCGCAAAGGTCGTCCGCAGCGCCTCGTGCCGGGCGACGATGCGGTCCAGCGCGCGCACCAGCGCCTCGCGGTCCAGCTCGCCCGACAGGCGCCGGCGCATGCGCACGTGGTAGGTGCTGCCCAGGTTGCCCAGCTGCTCCAGGAACCACAGCCGCTGCTGCGCAAACGACAGCGGGATGGGGCCCTCGCGGGAGGCGCGCTCCACCGGCGGCAGCTCCGCCCGCGACGCCGTCCCCGCTTCGCGCGCAAAGTCGCTCAGCACCGGGCGGGCGAAGACCTCGCCCAGCGCGATCTCCACTCCCAGCGCCTGCCGCACGCGCGAAATCACCCGCACGGCCAGCAGCGAGTGCCCGCCGAGCTCAAAGAAGTGGTCCCAGCGCCCCACCCGCTCCACGCCCAGCACCTCGGCCCAGATCTCCGCGAGCGCTTCTTCCGCCGGCCCGACCGGGGCTTCGTAGCCGTGCCGCGCAAAGGCGTCGCCCTCCGGAACCGGGAGTGCCTTGCGGTCCAGCTTGCCGGTGCGGCCCAGCGGCAGTTCATCCAGCCTGACGTACGCCGAGGGCACCATGTACGCCGGCAGCCGCTCGCCCAGGTGCGCGCGCAGGCTTTCCACGTCCGCGCCCTGGCCCACCCAGTACGCCACGATGCGCGTGTCGCCCGGCGTGTCTTCGCGGATGAGCACCGCCGCGTGCCGCACGCCCGGGTGCTCCCGCAGCCGCTCCTCAATCTCCCCAAGTTCGATGCGGTAGCCCCGCACCTTCACCTGGAAATCGATGCGCCCCAGGAACTCCAGGTTGCCGTCCGCCAGCCAGCGCACCCGGTCGCCCGTGCGATAGAAGCGCGCGCCCGGCTCCCCCGCGAACGGGTCCGGAACGAACTTCTCCGCCGTCAGCTGCGGCCGCCCCAGGTACCCGCGCGCCACGCCGATCCCGCCGATGTACAGCTCGCCCGCCACGCCCACGCCCACCGGCTGCATCCGTGCGTCCAGCACGTAGTGCGTCAGGTTCTGGATCGGCTTGCCGAAGGGGATTCGCCCCTCCGTGTGCCGCCCGACGGGGAGTTCGTAGAGCGAGCACCCGACCACCGTCTCCGTGGGCCCGTACTCGTTCAGCAGCCGCACGCCGGGCGCATGCTCGCGCCAGAACAGCGTCGGCTCCGCCAGCAGATTGTCGGCGCCGATCACCAGCGTGGCCCCGCTCCCCGCCGCGTCTTCCGGCGAGAGCACCTGGTTCAGCAGCGACAGGTGCGTGGGGGTGATCTTGATCATCGCGTACCCCGGCCGCCTGCGGATCACCTCCGCCAGCGCCTCTACTCCGGGGCCTTCCGGCAGCAGCTCGATCGGTTGTCCGGCGAAAAGCGGGACGAAGTTGGCCAGCGTCAGGTCCACCGACATGGACGAGAACACGGGCGCGCCGCTCCCGCCGTTGGACAGGTACTCCTCGCGCGCCCACGCGAAGTAGTTGACGGGTCCGATGTGGTGCATCAGCACGCCCTTGGGGCGCCCCGTGGAGCCGGAGGTATAGTAGACGTACGCCAGGCTTTCCGGCCCGGCGCCGCTCTCCGGCCGCTCGGCGGGCTCAGCCGCGAGCGTCTCCGCCATCTGATCCACGAACAGCGTCTCGGGCCGCGCCTCGGGAAGCCCGTCCGCCAGCCACGACTGGGTGAGCAGCATCCGCGCGCCGCTGTCTTCCAGCGTGTAGGCCAGCCGGTCGGCGGGGTGCGTGGGCTCCAGCGGAACGTACGCCGCGCCCGCCTTCATGATGCCGAAGAAGGCGGGGAGCAGGTCAAGGCTGCGCTCCATGCACAGCGCCACGCGGTCCTCCGCGCCGATGTCCAGCCCGCGGAGATGGTGGGCAAGCTGATTGGCGCGGCGGTCCAGTTCCGCGAACGTGAGCTGCTGCCCCGCGAAGATCACGGCCGGAGCGTCGGGCGTGCGCGCGGCCTGTGCCTCGAACAGGCCGTGGATGGACCACTCGGGGGGAAGCGCCGCGTCCGTCCGGTTCCACTCGTCGACGACCTTCGCGCGCTCCTCGCGGGAAAGCACGTCCAGACGGCCGAGAGCGGCGCCGGGGGCGGTTTCCAGCGCCGACACCAGCGACTCCAGCGCGGTGTGCATCATCCAGCACACCCGCAGCGGCTGCACGGTCACCGGCGCGAGGACGGTAAGCGCGAAGCCGTCGCCCAGGTCGTCCACCGAGATCGTCAGCGGGTAGGTGGTGCGCTCGCCGGCCTGGCTCGTCCTGCCGCCGGGCGCGGGCGCCGCACCCACGGGCGTCCTGCGCTTGCTGTAGCGGTAGTTGAGCATGGAGGTGAAGAGCGGGGCGGACGCGTCCACCGCGCTGCACCGCTGCGCCAGCACCAGCGAGGCGTGCTCGTGGCGCATCAGCCCCGCCAGCACGGCGTGCGTCTGCCGCACGCCCGCCTCGGCCCCCACGTCGCCCAGCCGAACGCGGATGGGGAGGGTGTTGAGGAACGGGCCCATCACCCGCTCCGCGCCTTCGCCGCCCTGCATCCGCCCGAACAGCACGGTGCCGAAGACGACGTCGTCGCGCCCAGACGCCCGCGCCAGCACCTGTCCCCAGGCCAGGTGGCACAGCGTGGCCGCGCTCACCCCCAGCGCCCGCGCCCGCTCGCGCAGCCGCGCCCCGAGCGCCTCGTCCACCTCCAGCCGCCCCTGCTCGATCCCGGAGCCGTCGCCGCGCGCATCCAGCAGCCCGAACGGCGCCGTGGGTTCGTCCACGTCGCCCAGCATCTCGGTAAAGAACGCCTGGTGCTCCTCCTGGCTCACGCCCAGCCGCACCTGCGCCACCAGGTTGCGGAACGGCACAGGCCGGGGGAGAGCGCTTTCGCGGCCGGTGAGATGCGCCTCGATCTCCTCCTTCAGCACGGTGATGGTGGTGTGGTCACCGGCCAGGTGGTGCAGCAGAAGGAGGAGCACCCAGCTCTCGCCATCCGCCTCGCGCGCCACGTGGCAGCGCAGCAGCGGGGCCTGGCGCACGTCGATCCGGTGGCGGCGCGGGTCAAAGCGCCCGTACAGCTGCGCGGCCACGTCGCCCTGCGCCGGATCGATCTCCACCTCCTCCACGGGAAGCGGGGCCCTGCGCCACACCACCTGCACCGGCTCGGGCACGTTCTCCCACACGATCGCGGTGCGCAGGATGTCGTGCCGCGCGATGACGGCGCCGAACGCCTGCACGTACGCATCCAGCATCTCCCGCGTGGCGAAGCGGCTGATGGTGCCCAGCAGGTACGGATCGCCTTCCGTGGTGGCCAGGTGGTGGAAGAGAAAGCCTTCCTGCAGCGGGGCCAGCGGATAGATGTCCTGCACGTTGGCTGCGCCGCCGGGCACGGTGGCCACGATGCCGTCGATCTCCGCCTGCGTGAGCGACACCAGCGGCAGCATTTCCGGGCGGATGAGCGGCGGCGTCCACCAGTCGCCGCCGTCCTCCATCCGCTCCAGGAGCTCCGCCTTGTGCTCGCGCAGGGCGGCCAGCAGCTCGGGATCCAACCGTTCGCGGTTCCCCGCCACGCCCAGCTCGCCCCCGCGGTTGCGGAGCCGGATGCCGGCGGCGCTGATCCGGGCGAATACCGCGTCCAGCGTCATGGGAGCCGCCATCGTCACAGGAACACCTCTACGTCTTCGTCGTCAGGACCGGCCGCGGATATCACGGGCTCGGGAATCAGGTTCTCCGGAACCAGCGCCTCACCGGGCGCGCTCCCGATGGCCGCGGCGAACTCCGCCAGGGTGGGCGCGGTGAACAGGGCGCGCACGTCGGCGTGCAGCTCCCGCTTGCGCATGCGCGCAATGAGCGTGACGGCCAGCAGCGAGTGCCCGCCCAGCTCAAAGAAGCCGTCGTTGCGGCCCACGCGCTCCAGCCCCAGCACCTCGGCCCACACCTCCGCCAGCGCCGTTTCCACCTCTCCCACCGGCGCCTCGTACTCCCGCGCGGCAAACGCGTCGCCTTCCGGCGCGGGGAGCGCGCGGCGGTCCACCTTGCCGTTGGGGGTGATGGGAAACCGCTCCAGCCGCACGTACGCCGCCGGCACCATGTAGTCCGGCAGCGCGCTGCTCACGTGCGCCCGCAGCACGTCCGCCGCGGCCGCCTCGTCGCCCACGACGTACGCCACCAGCCGCTTGTCGCCCGGCGTGTCCTCGCGCACCAGTACCACGGCCTCGCGCACGGCCGGGTGCTCCAGCAGCCGCGTCTCGATCTCGCCCAACTCCACGCGGAAGCTGCGCACCTTCACCTGCGCGTCCACGCGGCCCGCGAACTCCAGTTCGCCCTCCGCGTTCCACCGCGCCAGGTCGCCCGTGCGATAGAGACGCGCGCCCGGCTCCGCGCCGAACGGATCGGGGACAAAGCGCTCGGCCGTCAGCGCGGCGCGGCGCCAGTAGCCGCGCCCCACCGTCGCCCCGCCGATGTACAGTTCGCCCGCGGTGCCCAGCGGCACCGGCCCGCCCGCCGCGTCCAGCAGGTAGACGCGCACGTTGGCCACCGGCCGCCCGATCGGCGGGACGGCGGATCCACCGGGCACGTAGTCGTGCAGCGTGGTGCAGACCGTCGCCTCCGTCGGCCCGTAGCCGTTGATCAGCCGCCGTCCGGCCGACCAGCGCGCCATCAGCTCCGCGGGCGGTGCGTCGCCGGACACGATCAGCGTGCGGATGGACGGCAGCCGCTCATCCTCCGGGAGCGCGGCCAGCACGGCCGGCGGGAGGATGGCGTGCGTGATCCCCGCATCCGCCACGATGCGCACCAGGTCGTCGCCCGCGAGCGGGCCCGGCTGGCCGGACAGGTGCAACGACGCACCGCGCGCCAGCGCCAGGAACACTTCGTAGACGTGTCCGTCGAAGCTGAACGAGGCGAACTGCAGCACGCGGGTGTCCGCTTCCAGCGGCAGCGACCGCTCCTGCGCCGCGACCATGCCGGCGACGTTGCGGTGCTGGACGATAGCGCCCTTGGGGCGGCCGGTGGAGCCGGAGGTGTAGATCAGGTACGCCGGGTGTTCGGGCCGCAGATCGCCCCGATCCGGATCGGTCGCGGGCGCGCCGGACCAGGCCGCATCGTCCGCGAGATCCAGCACCGGCAGGCCCGCATCCGCAAAGCGCGCCGTCAGGGAGCCACGGGTCAGCAGCAGCGCGGGCGCGCTGTCATCCAGCATCCAGCGCAGCCGCTCTTCCGGGTAGTTCGGATCGAGCGGCACGTACGCGCCGCCCGCCTTGAGCACGGCCAGCAGCGCCTCCACCATGGAGGGGCCGCGCTCCACGGAGATCGCGACGCGCGTGTCCGCCCCCACGCCCAGCGAGCGGAGGTGGTGCGCAAGGCGGTTGGCGCGCGCGTTCAGCTCCGCATACGTCAGACGATCGCCGCCCCACGCCAGCGCCAGTACGTCCGGGACGCGCGCGGCCTGCGCCTCGAACAGCTCGTGGGCCAGCGACCCACGCTCGTAATCCGCCTCGGTGCGGTTCCACTCTTCCAGCACCCGCGCGCGCTCCGCCTGCGGCAGCATGGGCAGGCGCCCGACCTGCTGGCGATCATCCGCCGCCATCTCGGCCAGAACGCGCCGCAGGTACTCCATCCACCGTTCCACCGTCGCCCGCTCAAACAGCGACGTGGCGTAGGTCACGTTGCCGACGATGCGCCCGTGCGACTCGCCCAGCGTGAGCCCCAGGTCCTGCTTGGCGACGCCGCGGTCCTGCGTGGCGTCCACGCGGCCCAGCGTAAGCCCGGGCAGTTCCAGCCCGCCGCGCGGCGTGTTCTGCCACGCGAACATCACCTGGAACAGCGGCGAGTGCGACAGGCTGCGCGCCGGGGCCACCCGCTCCACCACCTGCTCGAACGGGATGTCCTGATGATGCTGCGCGTCCAGCGCGCGCTTCTGCACCCGGCCCAGCAGTTCCGCCACCGTCGGCGCGCCGGACAGCTCCACCCGCAGCGCGAGCGTGTTGACGAAGAAGCCGATGAGCCCCTCGATCTCCCGCCGCCCGCGCCCGGCCGTCGGAGTGCCGATCACCACGTCCGCCTGCCCGGAGAGGCGGGAGAGCACCACGGCCCACCCCGCCAGCACCGTCATGAACAGCGTGGTGCCGTGCCGCCGCGACAGCGCCGCCAGCGCCGCCGTAAGCTCCTCGTCCAGTTCCACCCCCACGCGCGCGCCCGCGGGGTCCATCTGCACCGGCCGCGGATGGTCGGTGGGCAGCTCCAGCAGTTCCGGCGCGCCGCCCAGCGTCTGCACCCAGTAGTCCGCCTGCGCCCCCAGGACGTCGCCCTCCACCCAGCGCCGCTGCCACGCGGCGTAGTCCGCGTACTGCACCGGCAGCGCGGGAAGCGCCGCATCCCGGCCCTGGACATTCGCCGCGTACAGCGCCGAAAGCTCACCGGTGAGCACGCCCATGGACCAGCCGTCGCTGACGATGTGGTGCATCGTCAGAACCAGCACGTGGTCGTCCGGCGCCACGCGGATGAGGCGCCCGCGGATGAGCGGCCCCTGCTCCAGATCGAAGCGCGTGCCCGCCTCTTCGCCCAGCAGCCGGCCGAGTTCGGCTTCCGCGTCCGCCCGCCCGGCCAGGTCCTGCTCCAGCAGATGGAACCCGCTGTCCGCGGGCGCGATGCGCTGCTCCGGAAGGCCGTCCACCTCCGCGAACGTCGTCCGCAGCGCCTCGTGCCGCGCGACGAGGCCGTCCAGCGCGCCCACCATGGCCGCGCGGTCCAGCTCGCCACGCAGACGCAGGCGCGCGTGCATGTGATACGTGCTGCCCAGATCGCCCAGCTGCTCCAGGAACCACAGCCGCTGCTGCGCGAACGACAGCGGAAGCCGGCCTTCGCGGTCCGCGCGTTCGATGGGAGGAAGCTCCGCGCGCGCAGAGGTCTCCAGCCCGCGCGCGAACTCCGCCAGCACGGGCCGGGTGAACAGCTCGCCGAGCGCCACCTTCACCCCCAGCGCCTGCCGCACGCGCGAGATCACCTGCACAGCGAGCAGCGAGTGCCCGCCCAGGTTAAAGAACTGGTCCCGGCGCCCGACCCGCTCCACGCCGAGCACCTCGGCCCAGATCCCGGCCAGGATCTCTTCCACGTCGCCCGCCGGCGGCTCGTAGGCGCGCGCCGCGTACGCTTCGCCCTCCGGAGCGGGAAGCGCCTTGCGGTCCACCTTGCCGTTGGGCGTCAGCGGGAACTCCTCCAGCCGCACGTACGCCGCCGGCACCATGTAGCCCGGCAGCGACCCGGCCAGGTGCGCACGCAGCGCGTCCGCCCCGACTTCGTCGCCCACCACGTACGCCACCAGCCGCTTCTCGCCCCCCGTATCCTCGCGCGCGACGACTACGGCCGCGCGCACGCCGGGCAGTTCCGTAAGCCGCGTCTCGATTTCGCCGGTTTCGATGCGGTAGCCGCGCACCTTTACCTGCCCGTCGCCGCGCCCCAGGAACTCCAGCGTGCCGTCCGGACGCCAACGCCCCGCGTCGCCCGTGCGGTAAAGACGCGCGCCGGGCTCCTTCGAGAACGGATCGGCTGTGAAGCGCTCCGCCGTCGCCTCGGGCCGGTCAAGGTAGCCGCGCGCCACCCCCGCCCCGCCGATGCAGATCTCCCCCGCCACGCCCGTCGGCACCGGCTCGCCGCGACCGTCCAGCACGTAGATCTTCGTGTTGCCGATCGGCTGGCCGATGGGCGCGACGGTTCCTTCCACCTCAGGCGTCCATCGCAGGCCGGACGAGGCGACGGTCGTCTCCGTGGGACCGTACATCTGATACAGCGCCGCGTCGGGAAGCAGCTCGCCGAAGCGCCGCGCGATGGAGGGCGCCAGCGCTTCGCCGCCGTTCATCACCCGCACCAGCGACGTGCACGAGGAGGCTTCCGGGTGCTCCACAAAGGCGCGCAGCAGTCCGGGAAGGTGCGCGGTGCCGATCTGCTCGCGGCGGATGAGGTCCACCACGTGGTCGGGATCGCCGTGCCCGCCGGGCCCCGCCATCACGATCCGGGCACCCGCCGTCAGCGGCCAGAACAGTTCGCGCACCGACACGTCGAAGCTGAACGAGATCCGCTGCAGCACCGACTCGCCCGGCTGCAGTTGCCACCTCTGCTGGCTCCACGCCAGCAGGTTGGCCACGCTCCGGTGATGATTGACCACGCCCTTGGGACGGCCGGTGGACCCTGACGTGTAGATGACGTAGCAGGGGCTGTCCGGCGTCAGATCCGCGACGACCGGCGCGGTGCCGGGCAGGTGCGCCCACGGCGAAGTATCCGCCAGATCGACGACGGGGATGCGCTCGGCGGGGAGCGAGGCGGGCGGCCCGTTCGTCAGGAGGACGGCGGGCGCACTGTCTTCCAGCATGTACGCCAGGCGCTCCGCCGGGTACGACGGGTCCATGGGGATGTACGCGCCGCCCGCCTTGAGGATCGCGAGCAGGCCGATCATCATCTCCGGGCCGCGCTCCAGCGAGATCCCCACACGCACCTCCGGACCCACGCCCAGCGAGCGGAGGTGGTGGGCAAGGCGGTTGGCGCGCTGGTCCAGCTCCGCGTACGTGAGATGCTCGCCCACGAACGTCACCGCCACGGCGTCCGGAGTGCGCGCAACCTGCGCCTCGAACAGCGTGTGGATGCACGTCGGGCCCGCGTAGTCGGCTTCCGTCTGGTTCCACTCCTCCAGAACCCGGACGCGCTCCTCCGCCGGCATCAGCGTCAGTTGATCGACGCGCTGGCCATCATCCGCCGCCATCTGCTCCAGCACCCGCCGCAGATAGCCGGTATACCGCTCCACCGTCTCGCGGTCGAAAAGCGCCGTGGCGTACGTGATTCCGCCCACGATCCGGTCCTCCGACTCCCACATCGACAGCGACAGGTCCAGCTTGGCCGTCGTCAGCCGGTCCCCGCCCATCCCCTTTACGGACAGCCCCGGCAGGCCGGGCCCGCCGTCGCCCTGGGACGTGTTCTGCCACGCGAACAGCGCCTGGAACAGCGGATGGTGCGACAGGCTGCGCACCGGATCCACCCGCTCCACCACCTGCTCAAAGGGGATGTCCTGGTGCTGCTGCGCATCCAGCACCCGGTCCTTTACCCGGCCCAGGAACTGCGCCACCGTCGGCGCGCCGGACAGGTCCATCCGCACGGCCAGCGTGTTGACGAAGAAGCCGATCAGCCGCTCGATCTCCGGCCGTCCCCGCCCCGCCGACGGAGTGCCCACCACCACGTCCTCTGCCCCCGCGAGCCGGGCCAGCACCACGCCCCACGCCGCCAGCAGCGTCATGTACAGCGTGGCCCCGTGCCGCCGCGACAGCGCCTTGAGCTCCGCCGTGAGGTCCGGGTCCAGCGCCATGTCCACCCGCGCGCCGGTGTGGTCGATCTCCGCCGGGCGCGCGCGGTCGGCGGGAACCTCCAGCAGTTCCGGCGCGCCCCGCAGCGTCTGCGTCCAGTAGTCCGCCTGGCGCCGCAGCACGTCGCCCTCCACCCACCGCCGCTGCCACGCCGCGAAGTCCGCGTACTGCACCGGCAGCTCGGGAAGGTTCGCCTCCGTCCCGTTCGCGTGCGCGGCGTACAGCGCGGACAGCTCGCCAAAGAACACCCCCGTGGACCAGCCGTCAGAAACCACGTGGTGCATGGTCACCAGCAGCACGTGATCGTCCTCCGCCAGCCGGACGAGCCGCCCGCGCACCAGCGGACCGTGCTCCAGGTCAAAGCGGGCGCGCGCCTCCTGGAAGGTCAGCCGGCCCAACTCCTCCCTGGCGTCGGCCTCGGCAAGCCCGCTCAGGTCGTGCTCCTCCAGGCGGAATCCGCCCGCCTCCACCGGGGCGATGCGCTGCTCCGGCACGCCATCCACCTGCGCGAACGTGGTCCGCAGCACCTCGTGCCGGGCCACGATCCCGTCCAGCGCGCCCCCCAGCGCCGCCCGGTTCAGCGGGCCCTGAAGGCGCAGCCGCTTGGCGAGGTGGTACGTGCTGCCCAGATCCCCCAGCTGCTCCAGAAACCACAGCCGCTGCTGCGCGAACGAGAGCGGAATGCGCTCCTCCCGCGCCGCGCGGCCGATGGGCGGAAGCTCCGAACCCTTGCGTTCGAGGTCGCGGGCCAGCGCGATTTTCAGAAGCCTGCGGCGCTCGGCCAGCGTCAGGTTGGTCAGGGTCGGATCGGAATTCATGAGCAGTGCTGAATATTCGTTAAGGGTCCCGCCGCGCGCCGCCGGGCCGCGCCACGTGGGCACGCCCGGGAGCCGCGCGGGGTCCGGTCCGTTGCTGCGATCGGGCCCGGTCAACCGGCCCGGTCATTCAAAGCCGCGGCGGACGCCCCGCCCCGCGGGCAGAGGCGTCCGTCGCGGGCCGTCGTCAGCCCGCGGGGTCGCGCGCCAGGGCGACCAGCGCGGCGAGCTCTTCGGGATCGAACTGCGCGAGCTGGGCGTCCATGATCTCCTGCGCGAAGTCCTTGAGCACGGGCCAGGTGAAGAGGTCGCGCAGGGCGAGCTCCACCCCCAGTTCCCGCCGCACCCGCGACACCACGCGCACCGCCGACAGCGAGTGCCCGCCCAGCGCGAAGAAGTCGTCCTGGCGGCCCACCCGGTCCACGCGCAGCACCTCCGCCCAGATCTCGGCCACCGCCTCCTCCGTCTCGTCCGCGGGCGCCTCGTACTCCCGCACCGCGTACGCACCGCCGTCCGGATCCGGAAGCGCCGCGCGGTCCAGCTTGATGCTGGGGGTGAGCGGAAAGCGCTCCATCCGCACGAACGCGGCGGGAACCATGTAGTCCGGAAGCCGCTCGCCCAGGTGGGCCCGCAACGCCGCCGGGTCCAGCGACGGATCGCCCGTGTACCAGGCGATCAGCCGGTTCTCGCCGCTGGCGTCGGCACGGGACAGCACCGCCGCCTCGTTCACCCCGGGGTGTTCGCGAAGGCGCGCCTCCACTTCGCCCAGCTCGATGCGGAAGCCGCGGATCTTGACCTGGAAGTCGTTGCGCCCCAGGAACTCAATCATCCCGTTGGGCAGCCACTGCCCCAGGTCGCCCGTGCGGTACAGGCGCGCCCCCGGCTCCGCCGCGAACGGATCGGGGACAAAGCGCTCGGCCGTGAGCGCCGGGCGCTCCAGGTAACCGCGGCACACGCTGTCGCCGCCGATGTACATCTCGCCCGCGACGCCCACGGGTACGGGGTTGCCCAGCGCGTCCAGCAGGTACACCCGCGAGTTGGCGGTCGGCCGCCCGATGGGCACCACCCGGTGCGCGAGTTCCGGCCCCAGGTTGGGGGCCATCATCGCCGTGGCCGCCTCGGACGGGCCGTACAGGTGGTGCAGCGTCGTCCCCGGCAGGCGCTCCAGGAACCGGAGCAGGCCGGTGCCGGAGAAGGATTCGCCGCCCACCAGCATCTGCCGCAGCCCCGCGGCCAGATCGATGCTCGGATGCTCCAGCATCACCATCAGCAGAGAACCGTTGAGGTTCACCATGGTGATGCCGCCGTCGTGAATGGCGTGCAGCAGGTAGTCCGGATCCTTGTGACCGCCGGGGCGCGCCATCACCACCCGCGCGCCCACGCTCCACGGCAGAAAGAGTTCGCGGATGTGCCCGTCGAAGCTGAGCGAGGTCTTGCACAGCACCACGTCGTCCGCGCCCAGGTTCCACGCCCGCGCGCCCCACGCCAGCCGGTTCACCAGGCAGCCGTGGTGGTTCATCACCCCCTTGGGCCTGCCGGTCGATCCGGAGGTGTAGATGACGTAAACGAGGTGGCCGGGATGGACATCCGCCCGCGCCGGGTTGGTGTCTGGCCGGTCCGCCCAGGCATCCGCGTCCGTTTCCAGGCGGATGACGGGAATCCCGGTCTCGCCCATCAGCCCCGCCACCAGCGCCTCGGGGACGCCGGATGCCAGCACCGCGGCGGGATTGCTGTCCTCCACCATGAAGCGCAGCCGGTCCGCCGGATAGTCCGGGTCCAGCGGCACGTACGCGCCGCCGGCCTTGAGCACGGCCAGCAGCCCCACCGCCATCTCCATCCCCCGCTCCGTGCACACGCCCACCAGCACGTCGGGCCCCACGCCCAGCCCGATCAGGTGGTGGGCCAGGCGGTTGGCGCGGGCGTTCAGCTCGGCGTAGGTGAGCGTCCCGTCCGCCCCGGTGACCGCCACCACGTCCGGCGTGCGCTCCACCTGCGCCTCGAACAGCTGGTGTACGCACGCCTCGCGCGGGAACGGCGCACCGGTGGCGTTCCACTCCACCACCACCCGCGCCCGCTCCTCCGCCGGCAGCACCTCAATGCTCCCCACCGGCCGCCCGGGCGCGCGCTCCAGCGCCTCCACCAGCCCCTCCAGCGCGGTGTGCATCATGGCGCACACCCGGCCCGCCTCGCCCTGCGCCCGGATCTTGGCCGTGAGACCCATGGCGCCGCCCAGGTCGTCCACGTTCAGCGTGAGCGGGTAGTTGGACCGCTCCTCCGCCCGCAGCCGCCGCACCCCGTCCTGTGGCGCGTCCACCCCGGCCGCTGCCGAGCCTGAGGGGGTCGCCGCCGCGCTGTGGCGGTAGTTCAGCAGCGAGGTAAAGAGCGGGGCCGGTGCCTCCACGCCGCTGCACCGCTGCGCCAGCGACAGCGGGGCGTGCTCGTGGCGCAGCAGCCGCGTGAGCAGCGCGTGCGTCTGCCGCACGGCCGCCTCCGCCCCCGTGCTCCCCAGCCGCACCCGGATCGGGAGCGTGTTGATGAACGGCCCCATCATCCGCTCGGCGTTCTCCCCGCCCGTCATGCGGCCCAGCAGCAGCGTGCCGAACACCACGTCATCGCGCCCCGACACGCGGGCCAGCACCTGCGCCCACGCCACGTGGCACAGCGTGGCCGCGCTCACCCCCAGCGCCCGCGCACGCCGCCGCAGCCGGGCCGCCAGCCCCGCCTCCACCCACATCCGCCCCACGTCCATTCCGGACCCGTCGCCGCGCGCGTCCCGCAGCCCGAACGGCGCCGTGGGCTCGTCCACGTCGCCCAGCATCTCCGCGAAGAACGCCCGGTGCTCCTCGCCGCTCACCCCCAGCTGCGCCTGCGCCACCAGGTTGCGGAACGGCACCGGCGCGGGCAGCAGGTGCGCGCGCCCGGCCAGGTGCGCATCGATCTCCGTCTGCATCACTTCCAGCGTCGTGTGGTCGCTGATCAGGTGGTGACGCAGGATCATCAGCAGCCAGCGCCCGCCCGCCGCGTCATGGGCCACGTGGGCCCGCATCAGCGGGGCGTGCCGCACGTCGATCCTGTGGTGCCGCGGATCAAACCGCGCGTACAGCCGCTCCGCCGCGTTCCCGTCCGCCGCGTCCCCGTCAATCGCGTCCCCGTCCGCCGGATCAAGCTCCACCTCGTCCACCACGAGCCGGGCCTCGCGCCACACCACCTGCACCGGCTCGCGCACTCCCTCCCACACCACGGCCGTGCGCAGGACGTCGTGCCGGTCCATCACCGCCTGCAGCGCGCCCAGGTAGCGGTCCAGCTCGGCCCGGCTCCCGTAGCTGTACAGCGTGGCCAGCAGGTACGGATCGCCCTCGGTGGTCATCAGGTGGTGGAACAGGATTCCCTCCTGCAGCGGCGCCAGCGGGTAGATGTCCTGTACGTTCCCCGCCCCGCCCTCCACGCCCGCCACCACCGCGTCGATCTCCGCCTGCTCCAGCGACACCAGCGGCAGCATCTCCGGCACGATGCGGGTGCACCCGGCCGGGATCGCGTTGGCCGGCACCGCCACCTCGGCGGACTCGCCCCCCACTTCCGCCGCCAGCGCGGCCAGCGTGGGCGCGGTGAACACCGCCCGCACCTCGGCGTGCAGCCCACGCTGCCGCATGCGCGCGATCACCCGCACCACCAGCAGCGAGTGCCCGCCCAGCTCAAAGAAGCCGTCGTGCCGCCCCACCCGCTCCACGCCCAGCACCTCGGCCCAGATCTCCGCCAGCGCCGTTTCCGTCTCACCCACGGGCGCCTCGTACTCCCGCGACGCGTACGCGTCCCCCTCGGGCGCGGGGAGCGCGGGGCGGTCCAGCTTGCCGTTGGGCGAAAGCGGAAGCCGCTCCAGCCGCACGTACGCCCCGGGCACCATGTACTCCGGCAGCGTCTGCCCCAGGTGCGCCCGCAGCACCTCCGCGCCCGCCGTCTCGTCGGCCACCACGTACGCCACCAGCCGCCGGTCGCCCGGCGCGTCCTCGCGCACCAGCACCACGGCCTCGCGCACGCCCGGGTGCTCCCGCAGCCGCGCCTCGATCTCGCCCGGCTCAATGCGGAAGCCGCGCACCTTGACCTGAAAGTCCGTCCGCCCCAGGTACGCGATGGTCCCGTCCGGCAGCCACCGCGACAGGTCGCCCGTGCGGTACATGCGCGCGCCCGCCTGGCCGGAGAACGGGTCGGGGACGAAGCGCTCCGCCGTCATTGCCGGACGGTCCAGGTAGCCGCGGCCCACCCCGTCGCCCCCGATGCACAGCTCGCCCGCCACCCCCGCCGGCACCGGCTCGCCCGCCCGGTCCAGCAGGTAGGCGCGCGCGTTGGGCATGGGCCGGCCGATGGGCACCGGGCCGTTCATCTCCTCCGCCACCCGCACCGGTCCCGCCACCGCCGTGGCGGCCTCGGACGGGCCGTAGCGGTTGTACAGCGTGGCCCGCGGAAGCCGCTCGTACAGGCGCCGCACCAGCGCGGGCGGAAGCGCCTCACCGCCGCACGGCACGCGCACCAGCGACGTGCACTCCTCCACCCCCGGCTCTTCCAGAAACAGCTGCAGCGACGAAGGGACGAAGCTGGCCGTCCCGATCCCGTAGCGCCGGATCAGTTCCACCAGGTACGCCGGATCGCGGTGGCCGTCCGGGCGCGTCATCACCACGCGGGCGCCCAGCATCAGCGGCCAGAACAGCTCGTACGCCGAAACGTCGAAGCTGAGCGACGCGTTCTGCAGCACCGACTCGCCCGCCGCGAGCTGCCAGCGGAGCTGGATGCCCGCGATGCGGTTGACCACGTTGCGGTGGATGTTCATCACCCCCTTGGGGCGGCCCGTGGAGCCCGAGGTGTAGATCACGTACACCAGGTGGTCCGGCCCCACGCCCACGCCCTCCGGGTTGGTGTCCGGCAGCGCCGACCACCGATCCGCGTCCGCGTCCACGGCGAGCACGGGAACGTCCATTCCGCCCAGCCGCACCGCGAGCGACGCGTTGGCCAGCAGCACGGCCGGACGACTGTCCTCCAGCATGGTCCGCAGCCGCTCGTCGGGCAGGTCGGGGTCCAGCGCCACGTACGCGCCGCCGGCCTTGAGGATGCCCAGCAGGCCGACCAGCAGCTCCAGGCTGCGCTCCACGCAGATCGCCACCCGCACGTCCGGTCCCACGCCCAGCGCGCGGAGGTGGTGCGCCAAGCGGTTGGCCCGCGCGTTCAGCTCCGCATAGGTCAGGCTCTCGCCCTCCCAGACCACCGCCTCGGCGTCCGGCGTGCGCTCCGCCTGCTGCTCGAACAGCTCATGGACGCAGGCGTCGCGCGGGTAGTCCGCCTCCGTCCGGTTCCACTCGTTCACCAGCCGGGAGCGCTCGTCCGCGGACAGCAGCGCCAGCCGGTCCACGCTCACACGATCGTCGGCGGCCATCTCCTGGAGCACGCGCCGCAGGTAGCCCGCCCACCGCTCCACCGTTTCCTGATCGAAGAGCGCCGTCGCGTACGTCACGCTTCCCACGATCCGGTCTTCCGTCGCACGCAGCGCCAGCGACAGGTCCACCTTGGCCTGCACCTGCGAGGAAGGCGCGCCCACCCGGCCGACCTGGAGCCCGGGGAGCGAAAGACCGCCGCCGCGCTGCATGTCCTGCCAGGTGAACATCGCCTGGAACAGCGGGGCGTGCGACAGGCTGCGCGCCGGATCCACCCGCTCCACCACCTGCTCAAAGGGGATGTCCTGGTGGTGCTGCGCGCCCAGGGCCCGCTCCTTTACCCGCGCCAGCAGCTGCGCCACCGTGGGCCCGTCGGACAGCTCCACGCGCAGCGCCAGCGTGTTGACGAAGAAGCCGATCAGCCCCTCGATCTCCCGCCGCCCGCGGTTGGCCGCCGGCGTGCCGATCACCACGTCGCCCCGCCCCGCGAGCCGGCTCAGCACCACGGCCCATCCGGCGAGGAGGGTGATGAACAGCGTGGTCCCATGCCGCCGCGACAGTGCCTTGAGCGCCGCCGTCAGCTCCTCGTCCAGATCCACCACCAGCAGCGCCCCCGCGTGGTCCACCTGCGCGGGCCGCGGATGGTCCGTGGGCAGCTCCAGCAGTTCCGGCGCGCCGCCCAGCGTCTGGGCCCAGTAGTCTCCCTGCGCCCGCAGCACGTCGCCCTCCACCCAGCGCCGCTGCCACGCCGCGTAGTCCGCGTACTGAACCGGCAGCTCGGGAAGGTGCGCCTCCGCGCCCCGCGCATGGGCGGCATACAGGGTGGCGAGCTCGTCAAACAGCACGCCCATGGACCAGCCGTCGCTGACGATGTGGTGCATCGTCATCAGCAGCACGTGGTCGTCGTCGGCCAGGCGGATGAGCGCTCCGCGGATGAGCGGCCCGTGCTCCAGGTCGAACGGCGCATCCGCCTCTTCGGCCAGCCGCAGGTCCAGTTCGGCGTCGGACCCGCGCAGGGCCAGGTCGTGCTCCACCAGCGCGAAGCGGGACGACGACGCCGGCGCGATCCGCTGCTCCGGAACGCCATCCACCTCGGTGAATGTCGTGCGCAGCGCCTCGTGCCGCGCCACGATCCCGTCCAGCGCGCGAACCAGGGCCTCGCGGTCCAGCGCGCCCCGCAGCCGCAGCGGCGCCTGGACGTGGTACGTGCCGCCCAGGTTGCCCAGCTGCTCCAGGAACCACAGCCGCTGCTGCGCGAACGACAGCGCCAGCCGGCCCTCCCGCGATGCGGGCTCGATGGGCGGCAGCTCGGAGTGCGCCGCCGCTTCCAGCTCCCGCGCAAAATCCGCCAGCACGGGGAGGGCAAACAGCTCGCGCAGCGCGATCTCCGCCCCCAGCACCTGCCGCACCCGCGAAATCACCCGCACGGCAAGCAGCGAGTGGCCGCCCAGCTCAAAGAAGTCGTCGAAACGGCTCACCCGGTCCACGCCCAGCACGTCCGCCCAGATTTCCGCCAGCGCTTCTTCCGTTTCCCCGGCCGGCGCCTCGTAGCCGCGCCGCGCAAAGGCGTCGTCCTCAGGAGCCGGGAGCGCCTTGCGGTCCAGCTTGCCGTTGGGGGTGAGCGGCATCTGCTCCAGCCGCACGAACGCAGCGGGAACCATGTACGCCGGCAGCCGCTCGCCCAGGTGCGCACGCAGCGCCTCCGCTCCGGCCGTCTCGTCGCCGACCACGTAGGCGATCAGGCGCGTTTCTCCCGACGACTCCTCCCGCGCCACCACCACCGCCTCCCGCACGCCGCCGTGCTCCGCCAGCCGGGCCTCGATCTCGCCCGGATCGATGCGGAAGCCGCGCACCTTGACCTGGTGGTCCACCCGGCCCACGAACTCCAGCGTCCCGTCCGCCGTCCACCGGCACAGGTCGCCGGTGCGGTACAGCCGCGCACCGGGCTCGCCGCCGTACGGGTCGGCCACGAACCGCTCCGCCGTCTGGTCCGGCCGTCCCAGGTAGCCCCGCGCCACCTGCACGCCCCCGATGTACAGCTCGCCCGCCACCCCGAAAGGCGCGGGCTCGCCGCGGGCGTCCAGCACGTAGACGCGCGTGTTCGCGATCGGCCGGCCGATGCCCGGCGTTTCCGCCGTTTCCACCAGCCCCGACGTGGCCACCACAGTCGTTTCGGTGGGACCGTAGTTGTTCACCAGCTGGAAGGGAACGGGACCCTCGGGCACCCGCCGCAGCCGGTCGCCGCCCACCAGCAGCGTCCTGGGCCCGCCCTCCGGCACCCCGCGGCTGAAGGCGTACTCGGCCATGGGGGTGGGAAGGAAGCTCACGTCCAGCGCCTGCCCGTCCCACCAGTCCAGGATCGCCTCGGGGTCCACGCGGTCGCGGCCGGGCATGGCCAGCACGCCGCCGCCGGCCAGCGTGGGCCAGATCTCCCACGCCGCCGCGTCAAAGCCCAGGCTGGCCACGCTCGATGACCGGCTCCCCGGCCCCACGCCGAACGCCTCGCGGTGCCAGTGCACCAGGTTCACCAGGCTGGCGTGCGCCACCATCACGCCCTTTGGACGCCCGGTGGAGCCGGAGGTGTAGATGACGTACGCCAGGTGGGCCGGCGTCAGGCCGCCGCGCTCCGGGTCCGTGGCGGGCTGGTCCGCCCACGCCGGCGCGGCCGCGTCCAGCTCCAGCACCGGCGCGTCCGTGCTCCCGGCCCGGTCCCGCAGGCCCCGCTGGGTGAGCACCGCCGCCGGCGCGCTGTCGGACAGCAGGTACGCCAGCCGCTCCGCGGGATAGGCGGGGTCCATGGGCACGTACGCCCCGCCCGCCTTGAGCACGCCCAGCAGCGCCACCATCAGCTCCGGGCTGCGCTCCATGCACACCGCCACGCGCGCGTCCGGACTCACGCCCAAGGCGCGAAGGTGGTGCGCCAGGCGGTTGGCCCGCGCGTTCAGCTCGCCGTACGTCAGCTGCTCGCCCTCGCACACCACCGCCACCGCGTCCGGCGCCTCCGCCGCGCGGGCCTGAAAGAGCTCGTGGATGCACACGCCGGCGGGATAGTCCGCCTCCGTCTGGTTCCACCCGCGCAGCACCTGGGCGCGCTCGGCTTCCGGAAGCACCTCGATGCTCCCCACCGCGCGTCCCGGCGCCGTCTCCAGGGCCTGCACCAGCCCTTCCAGCGCCCGGTGCATGAAGCCGCAGACCCGCTCCGGATCCAGCGACGCGTGCATCACCTGGCCCTTGAGCCGGAAGCCCTCGCCCAGGTCGTCCACCGACAGCGCCAGCGGATAGTTGGTCCGCTCCTCGGCGTAGATCATCCGGGTCACGTCCGCCGCGGGGGCCGGCGTGGCGTGCGCGCCCGTCTTTCTGGCGCTGTGCCGGTAGTTCAGCAGCGTGGTGAACAGCGGCGCGGGCGCCTCCACGCGGCTGCACCGCTGCGCCAGGGCCAGCGAGGCGTGCTCGTGGCGCAGCAGCCCGGCCAGCACCGTCTGCGCCTGCCGCACCGCCGTTTCCGCCCCCACGGCGCCCAGGCGGACGCGGATGGGGAGCGTGTTGATGAACGGCCCCATCACCCGGGCCGTCCCCTCGCCGCCGTGCATGCGGCCGAACAGAAGCGTGCCGAACACCACGTCGTCGCGCCCGGAGGCCCGCCCCAGCACCTGCGCCCACGCCACGTGAAAGACGCTCGCCGCGCTCACCCCCAGCGCCCGCGCGCGTTCCCGCAGCCGCGCCGCCAGCGGGGCGTCCACCTCCAGCCGCGCCTCGCGCATGGCCGATCCGTCGCCGCGCACGTCCAGCACGCCGAACGGCGCCGTCGGCTCCTCCACGTCGCCCAGCATCTGCGCAAAGAACGCGTGGTGCTCCTCCGGGCTCACCCCGGTGCGCGCCTGCGCCACGAAGTCGCGGAACGGAAGCGCCGCGGGAAGCGTGTCCGCGCGCCCCGCCAGGTGCGCCTCGATCTCCGACTGCAGCACCTCCAGCGTGGCGTGGTCGCTGATCAGGTGGTGGCGCAGCAGCAGAAGCAGCCAGCGGCCGTTGGCCGCGTCGGCGGCCACGTGGGCGCGGATCAGCGGGGCCCGCCGCACGTCCATGCGGTGGTGGCGCGGATCGAAGCGCGCGTACAGCTGCGCGCCCGCGTCGCCGCCCGCCGGGTCCAGCTGCACCTCTTCCACCTCCAGGCGCGCCTTCTTCCACACCACCTGCAGCGGCTCCGCCAGCCCCTCCCACACCACGGCCGTGCGCAGGATGTCGTGCCGGTCCATCACCGACTGCAGCGCGCCCAGGTACCCGTCCAGGTCGGCCCGGCTCTCAAAGCCGTGCAGCGTCCCCAGCAGGTACGGATCGCCCTCCGTGGTCATCAGGTGATGAAAGAGGATGCCCTCCTGCAGCGGCGCCAGCGGATACACGTCCTGCACGTTGTCCGCGCCGCCCGGCACCCCCGCCGCGATCGCCTCGTTCTCCGCCTCTGTCAGCTCCACCAGCGGGGGCCGCGGCGGCGCCACCATGGCCGCCGCGTACCCGCCCGACCGCACCAGCTCGCGCAGCGCCGGCTTGTGCGCCCGCAGCGCGTCCACCAGCGGCGCGTCCAGCGCGCGCTTCATGGAACGCACGAGCAGCTCGTCCCCCTCGCAGGCGAGGACGATTCCGCGGTCGCGCAGCTGGTCCAGAAGCTCGGAAATGCTCATGTGCGGGGGTGCCGAAATCACACCCGGCGCGGGACTCAGCTCGTTCGTGGCAGTCGACATGGCACTTCAGGCGCAAGCGGTCGGGAAGGGTGGGTTCCGCGATGACACGGCAACCAGCAGAAATGACAAGTCCGGCCGGCGCTCGCGGTGCGTGGAGCGCTCGCCGTTCTCGCGGGTCCGCATCAGGCGTACGGGACTCCGCGGCTCGCCGCTGAACACCGCGGGCGACCCCTCATTCTCCGGCGGAAAACAATCATCAGGGAAGGCGTTGAGTATACACCCCCGACCGCCGTATTTCAAGTGACGGAACCCCGTCAGAAATCGATATTCTGGTGCTGCTTGCGTCCTTCGGGGGATGGCGGAAACGGGCCGCCCGGCCACCCGCGGCGAGCAGCAGGCCCGCCAGATTTTCCACATCCAAGGCGTAAAACGAGCGCCCGGAACGGGGCCGCCACGCTGTCTCTCTTTCGCCGGTTTCCGCCGGAGGCCGGCCCCGCCCGCGAGCGCGTCCGGCGCCTCGTTCAGCACCGGATTCCGCTCCCGCCGTCGCCCGGTGCCGGCCGGGTCGCCGACCCTCCAGAACTTGTCGCCGGCCCCCGGCCGCTGACCTTGTGCCCGAGCGGCTTTCGGGCGCGCTCCTTGGAGGCGCGAGCGTCCACGGACCACGGCTCGAAGCAGGCGCGCGGCTCGCCCATGCGCCGAGCCCCCCTGCCGCGCGGGGCGGCAGGGGGGCTCGGGGACGGACGGCCGTGTCCAGCGGCGGGCGTCAGGCCGCGGATGCCGCCAGGCTGGCCGGCTCCGCCGCGCGTTCGGGGTCCTGCGTGGCGTCGATCAGGGCCTTGATGGCGCGCAGGGCGGCCCGCATGCGGTCCATGCTTTCCGTGCCGATGCCCACGCGGATGTGGCCGTCGCACGACTTGCCGTATCCCACGCCCGGCACCGCCACCACCCTGCTTTCCGACAGCAGGCGCATGCAGAACGCCTCGGAGCCCAGGGTGGAGCCGTCCAGGCTGACGAAGAAGTAGAAGGTGGCGCTGCCGTCCATGTGGCGCAGCCCGATCTCGTCCATGTACAGGGCCAGCTCGGCGCGCTTCGCCACCACGTCGCGGATCTGCGGCTTGGTGACCTCCAGAATGTCGTAGAAGTGCCGCTCCAGGTACTGCTCCAGGATCGTGGCCGGGCACGTCATCAGGTGCTGGCTGATCTTCAGCAGCTGCTCCATCACCTTGGCGTTGGAGATCAGGTAGCCGATGCGCCACCCCGAGAGCCCCCACCCCTTGGACATCGTGTTGCAGATGATGGTGTGCTCCTTCTCCGGGTCGTCCAGCCCGGCCGAAACGAACGGCTCGGTGGAGACGAAGTCGCTGTACGCCTCGTCGGAGATGAGGTAGATGCCGCGCTCCCGGGCCACCTCGTGCAGGTACTTCAGCTCCTCACGCGTGTACACGCGGCCCGTGGGGTTCTGCGGCGAGCAGATGACGATGGCGCGCGTGCGCGGCGTCACCCAGTTGCCCAGCTCCGTCACCGGCACGTCCAGCGGAACCATGACGGGGTTGGCGTGGCACAGCCGGGCCTGCTCGCTGTAGCTCACCCACGCCGGCTCCGGCACCACCACCTCGTCGCCCGGCTCCAGCAGCGTCATGAAGCTCATGTGCACGCCCAGCTTGGAGCCGGCCGTGACGATGATCTCGCTGGCCGCGTCCACCGGCACCCCGTACTGGCCGTCGTAGTACGCCGCCAGCTTCTTGCGCAGCCCGGGAAGCCCGCGCGAGTCCGAGTAGTGGTACAGCGAGGGGAACGGGAGCGTGTCGAACGGCTGCAGCGGAATGTCGAAGTACGCTTCGCCGAACGAGCAGATGGTCACATCCTCACCCGCCGCCTTCAGAGCGTTGCCGTAGCCGTTGAACCGAATCGACATCGCCGTGGCCACGTCTTCTACATATTTCGCGTGCCGGGCCATTGCTTCTCCTTGGTGATTTTGCAGAACCATCGGGTAAGAACCGCACGAGCACCTCGTTGTGCTGCGCGGGGCGGAACAGCGGCGGTCAGAGCGTGAGCCTGGCGCCCGACGCCACGAACCGCTGGAATCCCGCCTCGTCGCCGGCGGCCGCGGCCATGCGGC
Organism: Longimicrobium terrae; assembly: GCF_014202995.1. NCBI lineage: Bacteria > Pseudomonadati > Gemmatimonadota > Longimicrobiia > Longimicrobiales > Longimicrobiaceae > Longimicrobium > Longimicrobium terrae. The sequence continues at coordinate 300,929 of NZ_JACHIA010000004.1, read as the reverse complement.
GCACCGCCTCCTCCAGGTCCGCTTCGGAGGTGGCGGTCGAGATCCTCAGAAAATGCTGGCCTTCACTGCCGTGCCTGCTGAACGAGCGCCGGTCCACCGTGGCCACGCGGTGCTCGTGCAGCAGAAACAGCTGAAAGAGCGTGGCGGGGCTCGTGTTGCCCCGCACCTCTTCCGGCAGGCGCGCGTGGGCCTCCAGCGCGCCCAGCCGCTCCAGCGCCCCGCCCACGTTGGGAAAGGCGTAGAACGCCCCCTTGGGCATGTGGCAGCGGAACTCGGGAACCGCGTTCAGCCCGGCCACCACCAGGTCGCGCCGCCGCTGAAACCCCTTCACCATCTCCTGGATGGCGGGAATGCTCAGCGGCGAGGTCAGCGCCTCCACCGCCGCCCACTGGTTGTACGGCGGAATGGACGCGAAGTGGTTGATGGAAAGCCGCCGGGCCACCTGCGCCTCGCGCACCGTGGGGTACACCGCCCACCCCACGCGCCCGCCGGTCCACGCGTACGTCTTGCTGCACCCGGACGACAGGATGGTGCGGCTTTCCATCCCCGGAATGGAGGCGATGGAAACGTGCTCGTGCCCGTCGAAGTTGATGGCCTCGTACGACTCGTCGGAAAAGACGCGCGCGTGCGGGCCCGTCCGCTCCAGGATCAGCTCCGCCAGGTCCTCCAGCTGCGCGCGGGTCGCCACGCTCCCCGTGGGGTTGGACGGAAAGTTCAGAAAGATGAGCGCCGTGCGCTCCCCCAGCAGCGGCTCGAACACCTCGCGCGTCAGGCCGAACCCGTCTTGCTCGCGCAGCACCGCCGGCACGGGCACGGAGCCGAAGTACGGGATGAAGGACTCGTACAGCGGGTAGCCGGGCGAGGGATACACGACCTCGTCCCCCGCCTCCACGTAGGCCAGGTGCGCAAAGCCGATGGCGGGACGGTGC
>NZ_JACHIA010000002.1:0-14548 GCF_014202995.1 Longimicrobium terrae | reverse complement strand
GGTACGAAGGTACGAAGGTACGAAGGTACGAAGGTACGAAGGTACGAAGGTACGAAGGTACGAAGGTACGAAGGTACGAAGGTACGAAGGTACGAAAGCGCGTCAGGCCGGCCTTACGGCGGCCCCCACCCGGGCTCGCATTACTCGCCCACCCTCCCCCAAAAAAGACTGGGGGAGGGTTGGGGCGGGCGGATGGCTTGGAGCGGATCGCCAGATCCGGGCGCGCTGAGAGTCCAGAGCGGATAAATCCGCCGCTCCAAAAGCGGGAAGCCCCGACACGACGCTCACAGGCGCCGTTCGGGGCTTCATCTGCATTGCGGGATGATCAACAGAAGTCCGCCGCCGCAGTCCGCGCAGGCGGACTTCGTGCTTGTCCAGCGGCGAATTCATTCGTTCCTGGATGCGGACGCGCCCAACTCCGCTTCCACGAGCCAGACCGTCCCCACAGCCCACGAAGGTGGACTTTGCGCCGTTGTTGCCGCGACTTCAGTCGCCCCGGCATCGCGGGCGCGGACCCATCCCCGCCATCAACCGCTTCGCGCTACTCCACCCCCGCGCCTGCCGGAAGCACCTGCTGGCCAGCCGCCAGCGTGGGCAGGCGCGGCAGTTCCACCGTGAACATCGTCCCGGCTTCCGCGCTGGATTCCACACGGATCTCGCCACCGTGCGCGCGCACGATCTCGCTCGCGATGTACAATCCCAGCCCCAGTCCGGTGCGCGGCGCACTGCGCTCCGCGCGCACATACGGATCGAACAGGCGGGGAATCGCCTCGGCGGGAATGGGATCACCGCCGTTGTGCACGCTGAACACCACGTTGTCCCCTTCCCCGCCCTCCACCCGCACGTCCACCGGCAGGTGCGCCGGGCTGTACTGCACCGCGTTGGAAACCAGGTTGCTCAGCAGCTGCGCCGCACGCGACTCATCCAGCCACGCCTTTCCCGCCGTGGACGCGGTAATCCGCAGCGTGCGGGCCGGATGCCCGCTGGCGACTTCCTCCACCACCTGCCGGACGAGGCGTTCCGTATCCACCTCTTCCAGGTACACCGGCACCCCGCCGCCCAGCCGCCCGCGCGCAAAATCCAGCACGTCGTTGATCAGGTGCGACATGCGCTCGCCGCTGCTGCGGATGCGCTCCAGCACGGTGCGCTCCGTGGCACTCAGTTCCAACCCCAGAAGGAACTCCGAACCGGTGACGATGGACGACAGCGGATTCCGCAGGTCGTGCCCCAGCACGGCGATGAACTGCTCGCGAAGCTGTCCGCTGGCGCGCTCGGTGGCCAGCGCCTCGCGGTCGCGCGCGTACGCATCCTCCGCCGCCAGCTGCGTGCTGATGAGCTCGGCGAACATGCTCACCATCGACAGCGTCTTTTCGTCACGCAGCGTGGCGGGATTGGAATCCAGCCCGCAGATGGTGCCGAAGTACTCGCCGTTCCGGTAGATGGGGAGCGCGATGTAGCTCTCGAACCCGTACATCCGCGGCGTGGGATGACCGCAGTAGTCCGGATCCTCGCTGGCGTGCTCGATGATGACGGGCTCGCGGGTGTCGCGAACCTGGCTGCACAGCGTGGTGGTGACGTCCAGCTGGTCGCCCACGTTGAGCCCGAACTCCATCTGGTCCAGCACCGCGGCGGCCGTCCACGCGTCCTGGGTCACGCGCGCCACGAGCACCAGCCGCAGCCCCGTCATTTCCGAGACGACGCGCAGAATGGTGGGAACGATGTCGATCCGCGCGACCGCGGCGATGTCCGCCTGAAGCTGGTCCAATGAAGCCGTCCCGTGAGGTTTTCCCGGCCGGTGCGTTCCGGCTCGGCGCGCGCCGCGTGTCGCGGAATCCGTGGTTTGGGGCGGGACAATATACGGTGCCGAGGCCGGGCGAAAAAGACCCGAACCACGTTCGGACTGCAGCGGCGGCGCGCGGGGTGAAAATCCTGCAACAGAATGCGGTGCAGCGCTTTCCGTGTTTCTGACCAGCTCCCGCCTGGCCGGGGCCGGCAAGCCCCCCGCACGATGGGTTCATGCCGCGGGTGCATCTCTCTCCATCCGCCAATCCATCCCCACCAGACGCATGGACGGCGGGGCACGATCCGCATCAAACCCGCGGCTGTTCCCTCGCTTCTCCGCCACGGCTCCGCCGATCCAGCGGACGCAATCCCCATCCACCAGCTTGACTCGACCTGCCAACGCGGCTCGGGGCGCGAGACCGGGGCCGGAATGGGGAGGTGAGACGCGTCTCGCCCGGAATAGCTAATCCGTTCGGGAACGGTGGGGTGGAACGGGTGGCACAAAGGGAGGAGACCACGATGCACCCGCATGTGCGATAGCGGCGCATCTACTTGGAAGTGCACATTTTACGGCGATTCTCACCTTGTCCCCCGCGCCTGCCCCCCTCGTGTCCGGCCGACTGCCCGGAACCCAGGGATGCTGCTGCTCCCATCACGGAGTCTCCATGTACACCAGAGCGGTACCCCGAACCATTGCGTGGATGTTCTGCGTCGCGATGGCCGCGCTTCTTCCCGCGGCGTGCGAGCACAGCCCCACCGACCGCGGCGTCGTCGCCACCATCACGGTCACGCGCAACCCCGACACCCTGGCGGTGGGCACGGCGCGGCAGTTTACGGCCACCGGGCGTGACGCCAACGGCGACATCGTCGGCATCGACCCGGTGTGGTCCGTGGCGGCGGGTGGCGGCACCATCAGCGACGCCGGTGTCTTTACCGCCGGCACCGTTCCCGGGACCTTCGCCAGCACCGTGGTGGCCACCGTCGGCAGCATCAGCGGACGCGCCACCGTCACCGTCATTCCCGGCGCGGCGGCGAGCATCGTCGTCTCCCCCCCCACGGTGACCCTGGCCCCGGGCGGCACGCAGCAGTTCACGGCCGTCGTGCGCGACGCGGCGGGCAACGTCATCACCACCGCGCCCAACTGGTCGGTCGCGGCGGGGGGCGGAACCATCAGCCCCACGGGTCTGTTCACCGCCGGCGCCACGCCCGGGACGTACACCGGCACCGTCGCCGCCACCATCGGCGCCATCTCCGGACGCGCCACGGTGATCGTGACCGCCGGGCCCGCCGCGAGCCTCGTCGTCACACCGGATCCCGCCGTCCTGGGCGCCGGAGACACGCAGCAGTTTACCGCCACGGTGCGCGACGCCGCGGGCAACGTTCTTCCCGCCGCGGCCGTGTGGTCGGTGGTCGGCGGCGGCGGAACCATCAGCCCCACCGGCCTGTTCACCGCCGGCACGGTTTCCGGCACCTTTCCCCGGACGGTGGTGGCCACGCTGGGCTCGGTGGCGGACTCCGCGACGGTCACGGTGACGGCGGGCACGCTGGCGAGCATCACCGTGACGCCCAACCCCGTGACCATGGGCGCCGGCGACACGCAGCAGTTTACCGCCACGGGCCGCGACGCCTTTGGCAACACCGTCGCCTTCACCCCGCTGTGGGACGTGCGGGCGGGCGGCGGCACCATCGACAACAGCGGCCGCTTCACCGCCGGCCCCGCCGCGGGAACGTACCCCAACACCGTTCGGGCCTGCAGCACCGGCGCCTGCGCCGCGGGAAGCATCTCCGGCACGGCGACCGTCACCGTGATCCCGGGCACGCTGGCCACCGTGACCGTCACTCCGAATCCCGTGACGCTGTCCGCCGGCGACGTGCGGCAGTTCACCGCCACGGGGCGCGACGCCAACGGCAACGTGGTCGCCTTCACCCCCGTGTGGAGCGTGCAGTCCGGTGGCGGATCGATCGACGCGGACGGCACCTTTACCGCCGGCAACGTGGCGGGGACGTTCCCGAACACGGTCCGCGCCTGCAGCACGGCGGCGTGCGGCCCCGGCAGCGTTTCCGGCTCGGCCACGGTCACCGTCATCCCGGGCACGCTGGCGACGGTCGTCGTCACTCCGAACCCGGTGACGCTGGACGGCGGCGAGACCCAGCAGTTCACCGCCACGGGGCGCGACGCCAACGGCAATCTGATCGCCTTCACCCCCGTGTGGAGCGTGCAGTCCGGCGGCGGAACCATTGACGCGGACGGCACCTTCACCGCCGGCACCATCCCGGGCACCTACCCCAACACGGTCCGCGCCTGCAGCACCGCGGCGTGCGGCGCGGGCAGCGTTTCCGGCTCGGCCACGGTCACCGTGCTCCCGGGCACGCTGGCGACCGTGACCGTCACGCCGAACCCGGCCACCCTGGATCCGGGCGAGACCCAGCAGTTCACCGCCACGGGGCGCGACATCAACGGCAACGTGATCGCCTTTACGCCCACGTGGAGCGTGCAGTCGGGCGGCGGCACCATCAGCGCCAGCGGGCTGTTCACCGCGGGCAACGTGCCGGGCACCTTTCCCAACACGGTCCGCGCCTGCAGCACCGCGGCGTGCGGCGCGGGCAGCGTCTCCGGCTCGGCGACCGTCACGGTGACGGCGCTCCCGGTGGTGCTGACCACCATCACCGTCACGCCCAATCCGGTGACGCTGGACGCGGGTGAAACGCAGCAGTTCACCGCCACGGGACGCGACGCCAACAACAACGTGGTGCCCACGCCGGGCCTCGTGTGGAGCGTGCAGTCGGGCGGCGGAACCATCAATCCCGCCACCGGGCTGTTCACCGCCGGCAACGTGGCAGGCACCTTTCCCAACACGGTGCGCGCCACCAGCGGCACGGTGTCGGGAACGGCGACGGTCACGGTGACGGCGCCCCCGCCGCCTCCCTTCCTGGGCAGGGCCGCCACGCACGGCATTCTGGCCGGCACCATGGTGAGCTGCGCCTCGGCGCCGGGCATCATCAACGCCGACGTGAGCGTGTGGCCGGGCGTCGCCATCACAGGCTTTCCCCCGTGCACGCTGACCGGCCAACGCCACGCGGGTGATACGTACGCCCAGAACGCGCAGACGGACCTGACCATCGCCTACAACGCGCTCGACGCGATGCCCTGCACCGCCACCATCACCACCAACATGGGCGGCACCACGCTGGCCCCGGGTGTCTACTGCGCCGCCACCTCGGTGGGCGTCACGGGCACGGTGACGCTGTCGGGCCCCGCCAGTGCGGTGTTCGTCATCAAGGCCGGCACCTCGCTCACCACCGCGGGCTCCGTGGTGATGGCGGGCGGCGCGCAGGCCAAGAACGTGTACTGGCTGGTGGGAAGCTCCGCGACGCTGGGCACCGGCTCGGCCTGGCAGGGCAACATCATCGCCTTCACCAGCATCACGCTGGTGGACAACGTGACCATCCTCGGCAGGGCGCTGGCGCGCAACGGGGCCGTAACGCTCGGCACCGGCAGCGTCATCACGCTTCCGTAGCCAACCAGGGCGGGGCGGGTGCGCGGACGGCCATTCCGGCCGGCCCGGCGCGCCCGCCCCCGCCGCTGTCCATCCCAAGATGAAAGAACGAGAGGGCGACCATGTTTGATCGAATCGTGAAGGCCGCCGTGCTGCTGGCTGCGTGCGTGCCGGTCGTGGGCTCGGCGCAGGTGATGGAACCGCACCGGGAGGGAAGCTGGGAACTCAGCCTGTCCGGCGGCGCGGTGTGGATCGACCCGGCGCTGCGCGACTTTCTGACGAGCGGATCGCCGGAAAACCGCTTCACGCACGACGAAGACGCGTCCCGCGTGATGCCCACGGCGGTGGCGCGCATCGGATACAACTTCACCCGCAACCTGGGCGTCAGCATCAGCGGCGGCGGGGCGATGGCGGACGGGGTCACGTACCTGAACCCCACCGGCGCCCTGACGTACACGGCGAACCTGAACGCGAACACCAGCCCGTTCGTGCTCATCGGCACGGAGCTCACCCGCATCAGCGGCGACAACGGGCGCATCACGCACAGCACCTGGGGTGCGCACGCGGGGCTGGGCATCCGGCAGATGGTGAGCCAGAACCTGGCGCTGCGGCTGGAAGGGCGCGTGGCGATCGCGGGCTACAACGAAGTCCCCATGCGGCGCAACACGACGTACGCGCCCATGGGCACGCTGGGCGTTTCGTACTTCATCGGCGGCCGCCGGCCGGAGGCAACGGTGATTGCGGACCCGCCGCGCACGGAAACGGTGTACGTCACGCGGGTGGATACGGTGCGCGTGTTCCGGACGGACACCGTGTACCGCCAGCCGACGATGATGATGGGCGACCAGGTGGTGCTGCGCGTGCAGTTCCGCACCAACCGCGCGGAGCTGCTTCCGCAGTCGCGCATCGTGCTGGATTCGGTGGCGATGGCCATCCGCAGCACGCCGGGATCCAGCTGGCAGGTGGAGGGGCACACGGACTCGGTGGGCGCGGACGCGGCGAACATGGCGCTGTCGCGGGCGCGGGCGCAGTCGGTGGTGCAGTACCTGGTGAGCCGCGGAATCGCGGCGGGATCGCTGGTGGCCGAGGGGTACGGCGAGACGCGGCCGGTGACCACCAACGCCACGGTGGAGGGGCGCGCGCAGAACCGGCGCGTGCAGATGAGCCGCATCCCCGCCCCGCCGGCCCAGCCCGCTCCGTAGCGGACGGTTCGGACTGGGCTGGATGAACGACGACGCGGGAGCCGGAATTTTCCGGCTCCCGCGTCGTTTTTCCGGATGATGAACGTCCGCGCAGTCCAGGAAGCAGGAGATCCGGCTCTGGATCGCGCCGGATTCCGGCTCTCTGGACCGGCGGCCGCACGGGGCCCATCGTCCGGCTCGGAAGCCGCCCCCACAGTCCGCGAAGGCGGACGTGGTGCTGTTCCAGCGGCGAATTCATTCGCTCCTGGAGGCGGGCTCGCGATCAATCGGCCGTACCCACCAACCTGGACAGGTACTCAGCCGCTGCCCTTGTGCGCGAACGCGGCGATCTGCAGGCGCGTGTGCAGCGCCAGCTTTTCCATCACGTTGCGCACGTGGCTCTTGACCGTGTACGTGGCGATCTGAAGCCGTGCGGCGATCTCCTTGTTGCTCAATCCTTCGGCGATCAGCCCGATCACCTCGCGCTCGCGCGGCGTCATCTTCACCGCTTCCATCGCTACGGCCCGCCCGCGCTCGACGGCCTCTCGGGCGATCTGCGAAAACAGCGACGACGTCATCTGCGGCGGCAGCACGTGCGCGCCTTCCGCCACCGAGCGGATGGTGCTTACCAGATCCTCAAAGGTCGCGTCCTTGAGGATGAACCCCGAAACCCCCGCGTTCACGAACTCGATGATGTCTTCGTGCACCGGCAGCAGGTCCATGATGATGACCCGCGAATCCGGATATTCCTGCTTGAGCGTTTCGGCCACGCGCAGGCTGTCGTCGTCCCACAGCCCCACGTCCAGCAGGATGACTTCCGGCTTGGCGTCGCGCAGCCGTGCGGGCTCGCCGCTGGACGCAGAGGCCACCACCGTGAAGTCCGCGGTTCGGTCCAGCATCGCCGTCAACCCCTCGCGCACGAGGCGATTGTCTTCGATGAGCGCGACAGAGATCATGCGTGTGGCTGAAAAAGTGTCGTCTATCGTGCGTCCGCTGGCGCGCGCGGCGGTGCCGGGCGGGGGCGAGAAGATCGCCGGCTCCGGACAGAAACGTCCCCGTACCCCGGATTCCGGTCCAGGACGGGTGGAACATCCGGCACGCGTTCGCCCATGAACGCACCCGTGCCGCGCGTTCCCGGAAAACGGGTCCGCCCGGGCCCCGTCACGTGGAGGGTTTGTCCATCATGACAGGTTTGATGAAACCAAGCTAGCAGGCTCCGCGATCCGGCGGCAAGGATCGCCCTTCGCGATCGCCTGACCCGATCCCGCCACACCCCTCCAGGCCGTCGGAGGTGCGCATCCGCTAGCCGCGCGTTCTCTCTCCCGGCGCCTCCAGAGAGTGCGTCAGGCCTGCCGGCCCGTTGGGTACGCCTGGATGTCGCGCGCGGACCACTCGAACAGGATCTCGCCGCCGCCGAGGTTGAAGATGATGCCATGGCCGGCCGGCAGCACCGTCATCAGCCAATCACCACCCACCCGAAGCCGGATCGGGTATTCCGGCCGCCACTTGGCGTACTGCCCATCCAGCTTGTCGTCCGTAAAGACGACGATGAACTGCTCGCCATCCGTGTCGCGGGTAACCGTCGCCGGCTTCCAGCTGAGCATGCGGGCACCCTCCATCACCGGCGGCTCCGCCAGCGGAACGCTGACCTTTGCGGCCAGCAGCGTGCTCAGCATCTGCTCCACGGGGAGGGTTCCCGCCCGGGCGGCGCGGATTGCGTCGGTGGCGTCGCTTCTGTTGCCGTCTTCTGGATTGTTCATCAAAGGTCGGGTTGGTCAGTACATACCGCGGGCGGGCTCCGGCCGGGGACTGCATCCTCGCGTGCAGCAGGCCCGGCGCAGGCCGTCGAGCAACGCAGACAAAGCACGCACCGGGCCAACGCTTGTCCTCACCCCGCCCGTTGCCTTTGAGGATGCCGGCGTTCACGCAGTCCAGGCGCTTCGGCTCGTCTCACGTCACCACATGCAGAGGTGGGGTGCGGATGCACAGATCAGTTCCCCCCCATGGAATGGCGCACCGGTCCAGGTAACAGGCGCTATCCAACGGCGGTGAGCGTCGTCCGCCTCCGCCGCGGCGAAGGCGGGCGCACGAGAGGCCGCGCGCCCTTCCGAATGCGCGGCCTCTCTCCGCACGGATTCAGATGATCAGCAGAGTGCGGTCAGCTTGATCGGGTCGCAGATGCAGGGATCCGTCGGATTGTAGCAGGAGATGCAGGATGGCTTGGTCCCGGTGGCGCCCGCCAGCGCTTCCTGACCGCGCACGGTGCCGTGCATCACCGTGCCGGTATTGGAGGTGCCGAACGATTCCACCTGCAGGGCTTCGACTTCCAGCGTCAGCTTGGGCATGGGAGTTTCTCCGGACGATGAGGAAAAAGGGACAGCGAGCCGTACCCACACCCTATTTATGGGCGTCAACCGTGGGATCGCACAAGTGCGACCTCTTCATAGGCGGCCATGACGGCGGGCCGCTGGCCACCAAGCGCCCTTCCTCGCCCGTCCCGGGGGACGGCGCAGAGCAGCCGCATTCCTTAACCTCAACAAACGTCAGATTAGGCTACCATCAATCGTTTCGGAACGGCGCCTTCCAGACGGAGAGCGCTGCCCGACCCACAACCTTCCTACAGCGAGGCTACCATGAAGAAGAAGCTGCGCCTGGAAATCGATGAACTCCGCGTTGAGCAGTTCGGTGTTCAGCCGGACGCTCCGGTGGCCCGCGGAACGGTCCGCGGCTTCGCGTCGGCGGGCCCGGACACGTGCGTCTGCGGTGTTGGCCCCAGTGCCCCGTGGAAGTACTGCCTCCCCATGCCGGAAACCTGGTCCTGCAACCCAGGCGACTGCTGAACCATTACGGACACAGCAGCAACACACGGCCATGAAGCTGGCGGAGGCGCAACCCGAGGGCAGCGCCTCCGCCATTGTCGTGCGCGTACCGTGCGTCCCGCACACGAGTTGTCGCACAAGACAGGTGCGGTGCGGCTCTCGATTGATCGCGCCCAGCCGGGCTCGTCCGGACCCGCTGACTCAGCGCGTTCGCGGAGAGTTCGAATCTGAGAGACACGGCACGCGGACCAGAGAAACCGATCCGCCGTTGGTGAACGGCGTGCCGAAATCCCAGTGCTCCGTTGCGCTTCCCTTAAGCGTGTCGGGCGAACTGGGCACCCTCAGCAACAGCTCGGTTCCGCTGTGGCCAGAGGAAAGCATCACCCGCACACGGGCGGAATCGCCGTCAAACCGCCAGTACATGACCTCATGGTCGTGGTGCACGTTTCCGCCCATCGGCCGGCCAGCCGAATCCAGACGGATGAGCATCCAGGCGGCGGATGTGGAATCGCTTACGAGTCTGCGATTCCACCGGGTAAGCGTATCCGCGGTCAATCGCAGCCGGGGTGGAGCGTAGTACAGGTCGTTGGTGCGACGAAGGTCATAGCAGCCAACGAGGTAATCGGGTAGATCGATGCCCGCGGGCAGTCCCTGCGTTGGTTCCCGCGCACATGCACCCAACGCAACGATCAGGACCGCGCGGGTCAGTGAACTTCCCATTTTGCTCCTCACCCGATCGCCCGCGTCAGATACGGCGCCGTGCGGCTCTCTGCGGATCGCGCGACCTCCGCGGGCGGCCCTTCGGCCACGACGCGGCCGCCTTCCTCGCTCGCGCCCGGGCCGATGTCGATTACCCAGTCGCTTGCCGCCACGACGCGCTCATCATAGCAGGAGATTGGGAGTATCGCCTTCATTCCGTTTGGAGTCACCTTGTCCGTGAGTAGCGCTCCAGGTCAGAAGTTTTCCGGGAGCCGGCTGATCCACAGCAATTCTTCGCCTCGCATCCGGACCGGGATATCATCCAGGTAAATGTGTCGTCCCTGCGGAAATCTCATGATGTAGATTTGGATTACAGCCGACTCCCAAACTCGATCGTAGACTGGATCGAGCTCCTCACCAAACCGGATGAGAGGCCGAACCTGCATGCACACGTTTTTCATGTCATCGACCGTCAAATTCTTCCGCGCATACAACAATGCGTCGGATTCTCCCCAACCGATGCGAAGTTCGGCCTCCGCCCCCCTCTTGCTCTGCCGAAAATCGATCGAATCCTGATTGAGCACGATCAAGCCATCAAGAAGCTTTTCGCGACCCTCCTCGGAAGTATTTCCGCACTCCCGGTCCTCCGACCAGAAGAGGAGGGCAAATCCGGAAGGCAGAAAGTTACCCGAATCCCTCGCGATGTTTTCCTGAAGCCTGATCACCTCTGGATCGCTGCTGCGCAATACCAGAGCCAGATCCGTGCGGATGGATGTGACGGGATTCTGCGCGCGATAGATCTGCGCCCGGGCAGCCTCAGCCCGCGCATCTGCCCGCACGTTCGCCTGCCGGATGCTGTCCGAGAGACGCTGAGACAGGGTCAAGCTTGTCTCAAGGTTTCGGAGTACTTTCTCGCTCTCCACACGGATGGTCTGGGTTTCACCCATGACACGCTCCAGGCGCGTCGTGATGGACGCCGTCCGCTGCTGGGCCGCGGAGTCAGCGGCTGTACTTTCCGCGCGAGCTTTGCGGTCCTGCAGTTGGCTGCTCAGCACCGTGGCGATGGCCATTACGACGGCCACTACCAACAACGCGTTTCCACCGCGGGTCAGTCGCCCGTCCGCGCGTTTGATCGAAGGCGTAACGATCGATGCTGCCGTCAGAATAAATCCAAGAGAGGCAATGACGGCCGTCAGAACAAGAAGCGTATTCATCAGCTTTTTGCACCGTAAGAAATTGCCAACAAAATACCTGAATGCGATCAAGTACGAATCTGGATCATAAACGTTTCAGGCGCTCTCGATCGCCTCCCCTGGATGCCAGGTGCGCGTCGGTTCCATCGAGCAGATGCAGCGAGGCCGGGTGGAAGTCGTCTTCCGCCCTGCCTCGCTCGCGATGATGATTGTCCGACCTTGGATACGGGGGGGAGGATCGTTACTCCAGAACCCTCGCCAGGTACGGCGCCGTGCGGCTCTCTGCGGAGCGCGCGACCTCCGCGGGCGGGCCTTCGGCGACCACGCGCCCGCCGTCCTCGCCGGCTCCGGGGCCGATGTCGATTACCCAGTCGCTTGCCGCCACCACGCGCATGTCGTGTTCGACGACGATCACCGTGTTGCCGGCGGATACCAGTTCGTCCAGCTGGACGACGAGCTTCTCCACGTCCGCGGGGTGGAGGCCGGTTGTGGGCTCGTCCAGGATGTAGAGGGCGTGGCCGCGTTGCGCCCGCTGCAGCTCCGTGGCGAGCTTGATCCGCTGCGCCTCGCCGCCGGACAGCTCCGTCGCGGGCTGGCCCAGGCGCAGGTAGCCGAGCCCGACCTCGCGCAGCACGTGCAGCGAGCGGCGCACCTGCGGCTCATCCGCAAAGAACTCGTACGCCGCATCGACGGTCATCCCCAGCACCTGCGCGATGTTCTGGCCGCGGTACTCGATCTCCAGCGTGGCCGCGTTGTAGCGCGCACCGTGGCAGGTGGGGCACGGCGCGTAGACGCTGGGCAGAAAGAGGAGTTCCACCATCACGAACCCCTCGCCCTCGCACGTTTCGCAGCGTCCCTTGGCGACATTGAAGCTGAACCGGCCCGCGTCGTACCTGCGCTTTTTCGCCGCGGGCGTGGCGGCAAAGATGCGGCGCACGTGGTCGAACAATCCCGTGTACGTCGCCAGGTTGCTGCGCGGCGTGCGGCCGATGGGCTTCTGGTCCACGCGCACCAGCCGGCTGATCCCTTCCATCCCCGCCGCGATCCGCCCGCCGACAGCGATGACGGCATCCGGATCGGCCTCGTCCGTCTCTTCGATGACGGGCGCGTGGCCCAGGTGCTCCGCCGCGAGTTCCACGAGCGCCTGGCTGACCAGGCTGCTCTTTCCGCTTCCCGACACGCCTGAGACGGTCGTCAGCACGCCGAGCGGAAAGCGGACGTCCAGGTTGCGCAGGTTGTTGCGGGTAACGCCTTCCATCTGCAGCCACCCGGCGGGCTCGCGCGGCGTGCGCGGGATGACGGCTTCCGCGCCGAACAGGTGGCGCCGCGTCTGGCTGATCTCGATCTCCCGAAGCCCATCCGGCGGGCCGCTGTAGAGCACTTCCCCGCCCTGCTCGCCCGCCGCTGGGCCGACGTCCACGATCCAGTCCGCCTGCCGGATCACGTCCAGATCGTGCTCGACGACAAACAGCGAGTTACCCGCGGCCTTGAGCCCGTCGAGCGCGCGCAGCAGCGCCTCCGTGTCGGCGGGATGCAGCCCGGCGCTCGGTTCGTCCAGCACGTACACGACGCCGAACAGGTTGCTGTGCACCTGCGTTGCCAGCCGCAGCCGCTGCAGTTCTCCAGGCGACAGGCTGGGCGTGCTGCGCTCCAGCGACAGGTAGCCCAACCCCATGTCCAGCAGCACGTTCAGCCGGTCCGCCGCGTCGCTGGCGATGCGCTGGCGCACGATGGCCTTTTCCGGATGCGCGTCATCCGCCGCGTCGGGCCCGCTTCCGCCGGCATAGGGGAGGATGAGCGACGCCAGGCGGGCAAGCGGCAGGCGCGACAGGTCCGCGATGTCCATCCCCGCGAAGGTGACGGAAAGCGATTCCCTGCGCAGCCGCTTGCCGCCACACACCGGGCACGGCGTGCTGAGCATGAACGAGAGAGCGCGCTTCTTCATCGACGCGCTCTGCGTGTTGGCAAAGGTGTGCAGCGTATGCCGCCGCGCGCTGCTGAAGGTGCCCATGTAGTTGGGCTCATCCCCCCGTTTCACCGCCCGCCGCGTCTCCTCCGGCGTGAGGCCGGGGTAGACGGGAACGACGGGCTGCTCATCCGTGAACAGGATCCAGTCGCGCAGTTCCTGAGGCAGTTCCCGCCACGGACGGTCCACGTCATGGCCCAGCGTAACCAGGATATCGCGCTGGTTCTGCCCGCCCCACGCCGTGGGCCACGCGGCGACGGCGCGCTCGCGGATGGTGAGCGATGGGTCCGGAACCATCGACTGCTCCGTGACTTCGTACACCTGGCCCAGGCCGTGGCAGCCCGGGCAGGCGCCCTCCGGCGTGTGGGGCGAAAACGCCTCGGCGTAGATGATGGGCTGCCCAGGCGGATAGTCGCCGGCGCGCGAGTACAGCATGCGCAGCAGGTTGCTGAGCGTGGTGACGCTGCCCACGGACGAGCGCGTGGTGGATGAGCCGCGCTGCTGCTGCAGGGCCACGGCGGGCGGCAGGCCGTCGATGGAATCCACCTGCGGCACGCCCATCTGATTGAACAGGCGGCGCGCGTACGGCGCCACGGATTCCAGGTAGCGGCGCTGCGCCTCGGCGTACAGCGTGCCGAACGCGAGCGACGACTTGCCCGATCCCGACACGCCCGTGAACACGACGAGCACGTCGCGCGGGATGTCGACGTCCACGTTCTTGAGGTTGTGCTCCCGCGCCCCCCGCACCCGCACGAACCCCGTCCGCCGCGCGCCTTCCGCCGCGTCCCCCGCCCCGCCGCTCTTCCCTGCCTTCATCCGTTCAGCCCGCCCGTGGTGTTTCTGGTGACGCAATGCCGAGAAATCATGTACACAGAGTCCGCTACGATCCAGCTAACCTGCTGTTGGAAAAAGCGCCGTCAGTTAACGGAATAGCCACTCACGAAGCTACTCGGTAACGTCGCGCGAGCACCTCAAGGGCGGCCGCCTCCTGCTGAAGTGCTTCTACAAGCTCACTCAAAGTGGCAATCCGAGCAGGGGCACCGTTGCGGCTAATCAGAGTTCGGGCTCCTACCTCCGCGCGGACGAGATCGAATGCGGTCTTAGTTCGTTTGCGTTGTTGAATCAAAGATGCAAGGTGTGACATAAAGAGATCCTGAAACTCTCGATCTAGTCTGCCTCGGAATGCCAGAGTAGCGTCGCGGTAAGTATACTCAAGTCTGCTAAAATCACGAGTATTACAGATTATGGGGGGTCTCTCGATACGAAAGTCCGTCAACAGATTGAGGCTTTCCTCGCCAGCCTCGAGTAGATGCTCGCCTAGCAGGTTTCTAAAAAATCACCGTCCACTTTCGTGGGAGTAGTTTGGGCTGTAAACTCGGCGAAGCACAGAGCCCAGGAGCCTTGAATGCGT